>JBEKRW010000022.1:0-17366 GCA_049517595.1 Candidatus Cybelea sp.
CTTTGCGCGTGCTGCGGGAGCGCCCCGAGCTGAAGATTGCCTTCGCGCTTTCGCCGTTTACGGCCCGCGCGCAGGTTGCCGCAGCCATCGAGGGCGGCGGCCATCCGCGAATGTTCGGCCGGCGCGGGCGGCTGGTAACCGAGGCGGGACGCGATTTTCTTGCGACGGACTCGGACGACGTACGCATTCCGCTTCTGACCAACGCGCTGTCGGCGGCGCGAAGCGCGCGCCTGGTTTTGACGATTCCGGGAACGAAAACGATCGAGCTGGCGGTGTTGGGTAAGCCGGTGATTGCGATTACGCCGCTCAATGCGCCCGAACTCGTAGCCATCAACGGTCCGCTCACCTATCTCAACCGAGTACCGCTGGTGGGAGTGCCGCTCAAACGCGCTGCGGCCGTTGCCCTCTCTCGCCGCTTTCCCTATCACACGCAGCCGAACATGGATGCCGGCGCTTCGTTGATTCGCGAGGTACACGGAACGATCACTCCGGGGCGAATCGCTCGGATCGCGCTCGATGCGTACGACGATCGTGCGTGGATTTCGGCGTCCGGCGCGGCATTGGCGGCGCTCTATCGCGACCACATCGGCGCGGCCGATCGGATGGCGGATTCCCTGCTCGGCTTGGCGGCATAGGACGGCGATGGACTATTCGGTCGTGATCGCGACAAAAGACCGCCAAGGGTATCTCAGGCGGACGCTGGAGTCGCTGGGAAGGCAGACCGAAGTGGCGCCGTTCGAAGTGATCGTCGTCGACAACGGTTCGACCGACGGCACCAGGGGCGTCGTCGAAGCGCGCGCGGAGCGCGTTCCGAGAGTGCGCTACGTTGCCGAGCCGCAGCCCAATCGCGGTAAGGCGCGCAATCGCGGTGTCGAGCTTGCCGCGGGCCGGTACATCGTCTTCTGCGACGACGACGTATCGCTACCGCCGGGCTGGCTTGCCGCTCATGCGGCAGCGCAGACGGGCGACGACTGCGTGGTAAACGGGCCGATTCTCAACGTGCCCTCCTACGCCGCAACGCCCAAACCTGCGCTGGCCAACTATTCGCGCGCGTTTCTCTGCACGTGCAACGCATCGCTCTCCAGGGAAGCCTTCTTCCGCGCCGGTGGATTCGACGAAACCTTCGATCTTTACGGTTGGGAGGATACCGAGTTAGGCGTGCGCCTGCGCGAAGCGAATTGTCGCTGGAAGTTCGCTTGGGATGCGTTTCTGTGGCACATCAAGCCACCGGCGGAGAATACGCTCGAAGTCGAAAGCCGAAAGGCCATCGAAAAGGCCCGCATGGCGGGCCGCTTTCTCGGTAAGCATCCTTCGCGCCGGGCTCGTCTGGCAACCGGCGCCCATCCGTTGAACCTTCTGCGCGCGCGTTATCTCTTGCCCGACCCTCTGATCGCGTTCTATGCCGGTATCTCGAGCAGCGGCGCGCCCGGGTGGCTGCGGCGCTTGAGCCGCGGGCAACTCTTAGACGCGCTTTACGCGCGCGAGCTCCTCCGCGCGCTCGATGCCGGCGATGTGCGCTGAGCGAGCCTTGCTCTACTGCGCCGGCGGCGGGATCGGTGACTCGCTCGTTGCCTCGGTCGTCGCGCGCGCGCTGCACCGAAAGTTCGCAACGGTCGACGCGCTCACGCTTCCGTCGCATCGCGAGCTGCTCGAGCGCGTGCCGGACGTGGACGGCGTCTTGGTCGACGAGGGTGAAGACGGAGCCGTCGCAGCGCGGCTCGCGCGCTGCGGGTACGATGCCTGCATCGTTACCTGGGCCACGTCCCGGACCGCTCGCGTTCCCCAGCGCGCCGGCATTCCGATTCGCGTGGGTCAAGCGCGCCGCTTTTACTCGTTTCGCTTTACCGACCGGGTCATCGTTCGAAGCGAACGTGGCGACGTCACCTCTCACTGGTGCGACGTTCTGCTGGACTTCGCGCGCGCCGTCGGCTGCGACACGGAGAACCGTCGCTACCGTTTCGTCCCGACGGCGCAGGACGAGCGCGCCGCCGCCGAACTGCTCGGCGGCTGCGAACGCTTCATCATTCTCAACCCGTGCAACGCGATCGCGTCGCGGCGCAGGTGGCCGCTGGCCGGCTGGGCAGACCTTGCGCGCCAGGTTCGCGAGCGTTACGACGCGCGCGTGCTCGTGAGCGGTTCGCCGGCGGACGCGCCCTCGACCGAAGGCATCGTTCGCCTCGTCGGCGGCCGCGAGGGAATCGTTTCGATTGCCGGGCGCACCAGCGTCGGCGCATTCGGTGCCCTCGCGCAGCGCGCGCGTGCGTTCGTAGGAATCACGACCGGTTCGATGCACGTAGCGGCTGCCGTCGGCTGTCCGACGGTGGGCATCTTTCCCTTTCAGTCGGATTTTCCCGAACGCTGGGCGCCGCTCGGCGAACGGACGGCCGTCGTCCGGGCGTCGTTTCCTTGCCATCCTGGTGATACGAAAGAGCGCTGTCGCGACTACGCCTGCATCGCGAATCTCGACAGCCCCAAAATCCTCGCCGCGCTCGACTCGTTGATCGCATGATTGCCGCGACGATTCAGCTCTGCACCTACAATCGCGCGGCGCTGCTCGAACGCGTGCTCGAGGCGTGCTTCGACCAGACGGTCCCCGACGATTCGTACGAAGTCGTGCTCGTCGACGACGGCTCGAGCGATGAGACGCCGGCGGTGATCGAGCGCGCGCGTTTGCTCGCACCGTGCGCGTTTACCGCGGTAAGCCAAGAAAACCGCGGGCTTGCCGGCGCTCGCAACGCCGGAATTGCGCGCGCGGCCGGCGAGCGCATCGTTTTTATCGACGACGACGTGCTCGTGCTGCCGAACTTCGTCGCGGAGCATCTGCGCAGTCATGCCGCGAGCCCGCAAGCCATCGTGCGCGGCGGCGCCATCGAGGTCGAGTCATTCGACGACCTGCCGCCACCCGTTTGGAGCATCAAGAACTACAGCGGCAATTATTTCTGGACGACGAACGTCTCGGCGCCGCTGGCAACGATCCGCGCGATCGGTGGATTCGACGAATCGTTCTCGGAGTACGGCTGGGAAGACATCGACGTCGGCTTGCGACTGCGTGCCCGCGGCGTCAAAGCGGTCTTCAACCCGCGCGCGCTCGTGTATCATTTCAAGCCGCCGCTTCGGACGAGCAGCATCGAAGGCATGGTTGCGCAAGCTCGAGCCAAAGCGCGAACGGCCGTCGCGCTGACGCGGCTGCATCCGCACTGGCGCGCCTATCTCGCGACGGGAATCAATCTGCCGCAACGCCGAGTTGCGGCGTGGAGACGGCGCCTGGGTTTGGCCGATCGCTTACGCGTTCGGCTCGCAAATCTCGGCGAGCGAGCACTGACGCCACGCGAAACACGGCTCGCGCGCTCGCTCGCGAACGAAGCCTATTTTGAAGAGATGGAACGTGCGCTGCAGGCTGCGACGTGAGGATTCTGCTCTCTCGCACGGATCGCATCGGGGATTTGGTGCTTTCGACGCCGGCGATCGCGACGGTCCGCGCCTCGTTTCCGGATGCACACGTCGCCATCGTGACGAGCGATTATAACCGCGTCGTCGTGGAACGCAACGACGACGTCGACGAGGTGATCGTGCTGCCGCAGGGCGTTAAGCCACGCGCCTTCGGCGCGAGCTTGACGGGATACGACGTCGCGGTTGCGCTGGCGCCGCGCTTCGTCGATCTTCAGGTCGTGGGCGGAACTCGCGCGCCCCTTCGAATCGGCTATACGTACGAACGGCGTTGGTTTGCGCGGCTCACGGCGGGTCTCTTCGTCAATCGCGTCATGATCTCCGAGGCGGATCCCGAGCTCTGCGATCTCGAACCGCTGCGCACCGTCCGCCACGAGGTCATGCAGTTGCTCGATCTCGTGGCGCTCGCCGGTGCAGACGTGCGGGTAACGGCGCTCCGGCTCGACCTCGTCGACGAGGATCGAACGATCGCGCGAACGCTTCCGGAGAATCCGATCGTCCTTCACCTGGCTCCGAGGTGGTTCACCGGCGGCAGCACGCTAGCGGGAACGCTCGCGATGGTGAAGGAACTCGCCTCGCTTGCTCCGGTGGTCATCACGTGTGCGCGCGAATGCGAACCGCAGGCCGCGGCTTTCGAAGCCAGCGGCGATATCACCCACTGTTTGCGCGGCCTGCCCTTCCATCAGTGGGCGGCCGTATTGGAACGCGCCCGAGTGGTCGTGACCGTCGACACCGGTGCGACGCACGTCGCGAGCGCCGTTCATCGGCCAACGCTGGTCGCCTTCGAGCACGCGTACTTTCGCCTGAACTCACAAGAGTGGTCGCCCTACGGCGTGCCTCACGTCTTGGTTCGTAAGCCGGCGCGCGAAGATCCAGAGCTGCTCGGGCGTTTTCGCGACGAAATCACGGCCGGCGTCGGCCGCTTGATGCATGCCTGAGATCTCGGTGGTCATCCCGACCTACAATCGCCTTGACATGCTCTCGCGCGTCTTACCGACGCTTTTGGTCCAAGATCTCGAGCCTTCGCAATACGAACTGCTCGTCTGCGATTCAAACTCCACCGATGGTACCGCGGAGTATCTTGCCGGCCTCGCGCCGGCGCATCGCAATCTCCGTCACCTGGCAGGGCCGTATAGTGGCCGGGCAGCGGCTCGCAACGCCGGCATCGCGCAGGCGACTGCCGGCATCGTTCTCTTCAACGACGCCGACATCTTTGCGTCGCCCGATCTCCTGTCGACGCATTTGCGACGGCATCGAGAACGAACCGGCATTGCCGTCGTCGGGCTGGAGGTTCAAGTTCGGGATTTTGAAGAGTACGAGTACAAGCGCGAGCATCCGGGCGCGCGCGGGCATCTGCATCCGCCGTCGCGAAGAAAACTCTCGTGGCTTTATTTTCTTACCGGCAACGCATCCGTACGGCGCGAGGATCTGCTTCGCGCCGGCTGCTTCGACGAGAGTTTCACCGGCTACGGTCACGAGGACTTGGAGCTGGGCTACCGCTTGCAGCGCCTTGGGATCGAGATTGTTTACGAGCCCCTGGCCGTGAACTATCACTGCCAAGACGTTGCCTACGGCGACCAAAAGGAAAAGATGCGGCTGGCAGGACGCTCCACCGCGCGATTCTATCGCAAGCACCCGCACGCCGCGGTGATGCTCAACCTCGGAATGACGCCATTCTCGCTCTGGGCGCACTCGGCGCTAACGCGGTTTCCGCTTCTGCTGGGCGCGATCGACCGCAGTGCCGCGCACTCGCGGATCGCGCGCGAACTCTTGCTGCAGTACCACTACGTCTCGGGGATAAAGGACGCTCGTGACGAGCGATAGACTCTCGTGCGGCGCCTTGCGCGCCGCCGATGCGGGCAAGTCCGTCGACCTCTGCGGCTGGGTCAATCGCCGCCGCGATCACGGCGGATTGATCTTTGTCGACCTTCGCGACCACGAAGGCGTGACACAAGTCGTTTTTAATCCCGAGCACCGCAGCTTTAGCGAGGCGGAGCACCTACGCAGCGAAGACGTCTTGCGCGTTCGCGGCATGGTTCGCGCGCGGCCCCCCGGGACGGAGAATCCGCGGCTGGCGACGGGTGACGTCGAAGTCGCGATCGACGAGCTTGAAATTCTCAACCGCTCGCTGGTTCCGCCGTTTCAGGTCAACGCCGACGAAGCGGTCGACGAGAACTTGCGCCTCGAGTATCGTTACCTCGATCTGCGCCGCCCGCGAATGCAGGAGAACATCCGCCTGCGCCACCGCATCATCAAGGCGATGCGAGACTTTTGCGACGAGCGCGGGTTCGTCGAAATCGAGACGCCGATGCTGATCAAGTCGACGCCCGAAGGCGCGCGCGACTACCTCGTTCCCAGCCGTCTCTACCCGGGCGCGTTCTATGCGCTGCCGCAATCGCCGCAGATGCTCAAGCAGATCTCGATGATCGCGGGTTTCGGCCGCTACATGCAGATTGCGCGCTGCATGCGCGACGAAGACCAGCGCGCGGATCGTCAGCCCGAGTTCACGCAGCTCGACCTCGAGATGTCGTTCTGCACGCAAGAGGACGTCCTCGAAACGATGGAGTCGTGCATGCGTTACGTTTGGCAAACGGTGCTCGGCATCGAGTTGCCGAAATTCGCGCGGCTGACGCACCAAGAAGCTATCGCGAAATACGGGCTCGATAAGCCCGATCTGCGCTTTGGCCTCGAGCTGGCCAACGTCGGCGCGGTCTTTGCGGGCACGGAGTTCGTGGTCTTCAAGTCGGCCCTCGAGAGCGGCGGTTCGATCGTGGCGCTGCGCTATCCCAAGGGTGCCGCCCTCTCGCGCCGCGACTTCGACGCCCTGACCGAAGCCGCCAAACAGTTCGGTGGCAAAGGGATGGTCTGGATATCGCTGGCGCCCGATGGAATGAAATCCTCAGCGGCAAAGTTTCTCTCCGATGCGAACGTGGCCGGCGTAACCGCGGCCGTCGCTGCGCAACCCGGCGACGCGGTGCTGCTCTTTGCCGACACGACTCCGCTCGCGCATGCGGTTGCCGGGAAGATGCGTAACGAGATCGGCCAGCGGTGCGGTTTGCGCGACCCCGAGACTTATGCCTTCGGTTGGGTGACGGGCTTTCCGTATCTGGAGATCGACGAGGAGACGGGAAAGCCGGCGCCCGCGCATCATGCGTTCACGGCGCCCGCGCCGGGCGACTGGGAGCTGATCGAAAGCGCTCCGATGGAGATGCGCGCCCAGCACTACGACCTGGTCCTCAACGGATGGGAACTCGGATCCGGCTCGATCCGAATTCACAAGCCCGACGAGCAGAGAAAGATCTTTGAGATGCTGGGCTTGAGCGCGGAGCAAATCGAGGAGCGTTTCGGATTCTTCGTGCGCGCTCTCGAGTATGGGGCACCGCCCCACGGCGGCATGGCGCTGGGCATCGACCGCATCGTCATGATCGCGTGCGGCGAGGAGAATATTCGCGAGGTCATCGCTTTTCCGAAGAATCAAGGGGCTCGGGATTTGATGATGGATGCGCCCAGCGAAGTGCCGGATCAACTAATTACAGACCTGCACCTCCGGCGCGCGCCAGAATCGCCTTCGCGCGCGTAAAGATCGCGTCGAACATCGGCACGGTCAGTTTGCCGGTGTTGGTGTTCTGCCGGCTTGGATGGTAGCTCCCCAGCAGCGTCAGCGTCCTGCCGTCGCGGACCGCGTCGAACTCGGTGCCGTGGCCGAAGACCGGTGGAGTCGCGAACGCAAAGCCGTGCTGCGCGAGTGCGCGGACGATCGCGCTAAAGCCGATCGCGCCTAAGCCGATTGCCACCCGCAGCCGTTCGAGCGCCTCGAACTCTTCGACCAGAAACGAAAAGCAGTTGCGAAGCTCCTGCGGCGTCGGTTTATTAGCAGGAGGCGCGCAGCGTGCGGCGGCAGTGATGAAACAGTCGCGCAACTCCAGTCCGTCGAAGCGGTCGCGCGCGAGCGGCGCCGATGCAAAGCCGGCGCGAAAGAGCGCTGGGTAGAGAAAGTCGCCCGACGCGTCGCCGGTAAAGGGACGTCCCGTGCGATTGCTGCCGTGGGCTCCGGGCGCCAGCCCGACGAGCACGAGGCGCGCGTCCGGGTCGCCGAATCCCGGCACCGGCTTCCCCCAATAGTCCGAGTCGCGATAGGCACGCCTTTTCTCGCGCGCGACCTGCGCGGCGTACGCGCGCAGCTCGGGACAGCGCCGGCAGCGCACGACCGCCGCCCCAATCGCCTTGATGTCGCGCACGGCGCCCGCTACGGACCCGTCAGCAGGTCGGCGTACTCGACGCCTACCGGCGCGACGACGTAGGCGATGCCGTCGTTGCGTTGCCAAATTCGCTCGATTGCCGCCCGGGGATAGACGACGCGCACGTTCGGCGCGGCCGGATCGTTGATCGCGCAGTCACCGTTGCGGGTGAATCCACACAGTACGACGAGATGACCGTCGGAGTGAGGGAGCGGCGCCCCGGGCAACTCTCCAGGCGCCCACGAGTAAGAAATTGCCAGCGGCAGGTTGCGCTCCACTAAACGCTGGGCCTGGTCGAGATTGCGCAGATGCGCGACGACGCCGCGAAAGCCAAGCCTGCCGCTGTAGGCTACGTTGAAGACCCAGTTGCCCGTCCCGTTATAGGCGCGGTCGAAAACGGCGCGGGCGGTCTGATCGAGCGGGAGATCGATGCCGTGGTACGCGTGAATCATCGACAGGCTTGCCGGGCTGCACCAGCCGCGTTCGCCGCGAAGCTCAGCGTATTGCGAGCGCGCCGGAACGTCGAGAATACGTGCGTCTTTAGCGAACGGGAGTGAGGGCTGCGAACGCACCGGTGAAGAGAATGCGAGCAGCTCGAATCGAACGCCGGGGGCGCGCAGCTCGAGGCCGTCGAACGGCTGCGCCGCGGTAATAACGTCAACGTCTACGCGCGTACCGTCGTGCGTTGGGCTCAACGATGTGGCGCCGTCCCTTTGCCACTCCGAATGATCGAGCCAATCGCCGTCGACTTGGTGCGCACGCAGCAAACGAAACGCAATCCGGCCGCTGGGCGCATGCGTGTTCCAGCTCAGGACGCCGGTGCGCGTCGCTTCGAAGAACAGCTTGGCGCCGTCTTCTACGTCATGCGTCTGCGCAAAGGCAGCCGCGCTCAAATCTTCCACTGCCACGAGTTCCACGTGTCGCCGATGAACGCCGCGGGGACGTAGTTCTTCAGGTCGTCGTTGATTGCGGTGTAATCGGTCTCCCAGCTAAAAAAGACGGCCGGTACCAGCTCCCGGATGCGTTCCTCTTCGCGCTGGTAGAGCCGTTTGCGCGCCGCGGGGTCAAACGTGCTTGCCGCCGCGATGCTCGTTGCGTTCACGACCGGGTCGTCGAGCCACGACGTGTTGGCGCCATGCGGCGGGATGAAGCTTCCGCCCCAGTTCGCGGAGTTGTCCGGGTCGGGTCCGTTGGTTTCGACCGACCATTCTAGGTCGTACTTTCCGGTGTACAACGGTCCGTCCATCGCGAAGAGATAGCTGCCGGGGTAGTTGCGGACGGTGACGTCAATGCCGACGGCACGCAGCATCGATTGGATCAACACCTGTGACTCCGTGTTCTCCTGATGGCCGGTCGTTGCATAGATGCTCAGATTCATCGCGAGCGGGCCTTTGTGGAGAATGCCGGCGGCGTCCGGTTTCCATCCGGCGGCGGCGAGAAGCCGCTTGGCATCGGCCGGATCGTAGCGGTAGGCAGGCAGCCTTGGTGCGGCCCAAAGGTCGGGGAAGATGTCCGAGACCGCCAGTGCGTCCATCCCGTGGTAGACGGTCGCCTCGAGGCGCCCCCAATCGATTGCCTCGGCGATGGCGCGGCGGACTCGCGCGTCGGCGAGTTGCGGCCGGCTTAAGTTGAGCCCGAGGTGTCGCCAGTTTGCGATCAACCGCCGCTTGACGGTGATGCCGGATATGCTTTGTAGCCGCGCGATGTCGTTCACGTTCACGGTCGGGTAGACGTCCACTTCGTGCGTTACGAGTTCGTTGAAGAGCGTGTTGACGTCGGGCACGATCTTCCAAACGACTTCCTTGAGGTGCGGTGCCCCGCGAAAATAGCGGACGTTGGGGACGAAAGCCAACGAGCTCCCGTGGTTCCACCGTTCGAGGACGAACGGTCCGCTGGCCAGCGGGCTTTCGTTGAAACTCGCGCGCCGCAGGTCGCCCAACTTCGCCAGCAGATGTGCGGGCATCGGCGGATAGGCGGCGCCGCCCATAGCAAGAATTCCCAAGACCGACACGTTGGGCCGTTTTAGCCGAATCACGATCGTGTATGGGTTGGGTGCGCCGGCCGAAGCGATGTCGTCCCATCCGTACGTCGTCTTAACGGCGTTGAGCGGGTTTCGCACGGCGTTATAGGTGAAGAGCCAGTCGGCCGCCGTCAGCGGCGCGCCGTCCGCCCACACGACGCCTTTGCGCAGATGCACCACGATCGTCTTACCGTCGCGGCTGATTCCGCCGTTGCGCAAGGTGGGGACTCGCGTCGCTAGGTCGGGGATGTAGTTTCCGTCCGCATCGTAACGAAGGATGAACGAGAAGAGTAGGCCGACGATCGCGTCGCTGGCGGCAGTGTGCGCGTACATCAGGTTGAGGCTATCGGGCTCTTCGTCTGCGCCGATGCGCACGACGCCGGGAATCGTCCAGGAGTTACGTTCGCCTTTCGACGGTGCGGCCGGTCGCGAACAGCCCCAAAACACAAGGAGCAGCGCCAGTGCCGCCGCCGCGATGCGGCCGAGAGTCACGGTTGCGGTTGCGCGCCTAGCGGCGGCCGTTTCACGATGCGCGCGGCGATCTCCGCATAGAACTCCGCGGCGCCGAAACGCACGACGTCGCCGGCAGGAAGTTGCGTCTCCTCGCGGGCGCGCACAATCTCCGCGCGAGCTTGCGCCTCGCTCAAACCGTGCGTGTTCAGCGCGATTCCGACGACTGGCGCGGGCTTGACCGTTGCGAGCAGCGCTTCGTGAACCGCGATCAGTTGGTTGTAGCCCAAAGCCGGTGTTGCGTAGGACTCGATATGCGTGCGGCTCGGATCGCAGACGAGCAGCAGTGCGTCGGGCGCGCAGCCGGTCATCAATGCGAGCGTCACGGGTGCATAAGCGGGATGATTGATCGCGCCCTGCCCCTCGACGATGATGAGGTCGGCGCCTTGGTGTGCCGCGTAGAGCACGAGCTGTTCGGCGGCTCCCGGCGCGAAATCGGCGATCACGCGGTCGACCGAGATGCCCCAGCCCGCGATGATGATTCCGGTCTGACCCGTCGGTACGAATCGGGCCCTCTTTCCGGATGCGCATGCAGCCGCGGTGAGCTCGAGCGCGACGGTCATCTTACCGACCGCGCAATCGTTGCCGACCGTGAGAAGAACCGGCGCCTCTACTCGATACGCGTCGCCGGAGAAGAGCGGCACATCGGGCGGCTCTCGAACGTCCCAGATTGCCGCATCCGCGGCACGCGCGGCGCTTCGAAACTCGCGATCGGCTCCGAGTATCTGGTGCAGGCCGCTGACGATCTCGAGCTTCGCGGCGATGGCTTCGGCGACGGCCGCGCGCCACTCCGGAGGAAGGCCGCCGCCTTTGGGCGCGGTTCCGACGAGCAGCGACGTCGGCGCGTACTCCAGCGCCTGCGCGACGCTGCCGACGATGGGAGCGTCGCTCTCGAGATACGGAAGGACGTCGCGCACCCGGCGCCCGGCATGCGACGGGTCGATCACGGCGACGACTTCGTCACTTCCGTAGCGGATGACGCCGTGCGCGGTCTTGGCATCGTGCTCGAAGCGGTCCGGAGCCAGAATTGCGTAGCGCCGTTTCATGCCAACGCCGCTTCTCCGACGCCCAGTCCAGGCGCGTCGGGAATCAGCACCTTGCCCCCGTCGTAGCGTACGCCGGTGAACGGATCGCGCGAGATCAAGAGCGGTCCGTCGAGATCGGCCCAATCTGCTAGCGGCGAAACGTGCGCGGCGGCCGTTGCGGCAATCGCGCTCTCGACCATGCATCCGATCATAACCTTCAACCCCATGGCTCGGGCCGTGTGGATGGTCGCCAACGCGCCGCGAACGCCTCCGGCTTTCGCCAGCTTGACGTTGACGCCGTCGACGCAACCGTACAACGGCGGAAGATCGCTTGCAACGAGGCAATCTTCGTCGGCGACGATTGGTATGGAGACGCGGTCGCGAACTGCCCGCAGCCACTGCGGATTCCCCGCGGCGACGGGCTGCTCACAGAACTCGATCTCATAGCGCGCAAGCTCGCGCAAAATAATAATTGCCTCGTCGACGCTCCAGCCTTCGTTGGCATCGATGCGAAGCGCGCCGGTGTAACGCGCACGGATCGCCGCGACGATCTCGACCTGTTCGGCCGGCGTGCCCGCTCCGAGTTTGACCTTGAGGATCGGATAGTGCGCGGCCTCGGCGAGCTTGCGGAGCGTCATTTGCGGGTCGGCGATCCCGATCGTGAACGACGTTAACGGCGCGCGCGACGGATCGACGCCGAGCAACGCGTAGAGCGGTTTGCCAAGCTCTTTGCCGATCAGATCGTGGAGCGCCAAGTCGAGCCCCGCGCGAGCCGCTGCTGGGATCTCCGCGTGCAGCAGCGATTCGAGCCGGAAGGGATCGTCGCCCGCGAGCGGATTGCGCCCGAAGTAATCGATGACGCTCTCCACGGACTCGCCGTAGCGTTCGATCGGCGTGGCTTCGCCGATGCCCTCGAGACCGTCGCCTCGAACGCGGACGACCGCCGTCCGCGCGATCGCCTCTTCGCCGCGCGCGATCTTAAAGGGGTGAACGAGCGGCAGCTCCGTAGCCGAAACCGAGATCGTGAGCGCAGGCATCGGCCTGGCTTTTCGGGGGCCTGCAGGATTCTACCGGCTTGCCTTTTGACCGAATCGGGGCACTTGACTGCCAGTGGTAAGTTAGAGGGGCTCGACTGCGCTTAGCGCGCAGCGCACGCAGGTCCCGAGCCGACTTATTTGTCTAGGGAGCATCAGCTCCGGATACGACGGATTCCACTGGGCCGTAAGGCCTGCCGAAACCGGCGCCCGGGCCGCACCCACCTGTTTGAAATGCAGGTTCGAACCAAGTGCGCAAGACGCTATTTGTGGTTGAGTCCTTTATATTGCGCGCAGAGCGCATCGCGCCACCGAGCGATCGCCGCCGCAAGCCGATCGGTCGTTGCCGCGCCCGAAGCCTCGTCGATTGCAACGTATCCGCGAAAACCTGCGAATGCTCGCGTTACGGCGGCGACCGTTTGCTCTGTTTGTTGCTGCAGTCCGCTCCACAGTAGGACCGTGTTCGGCGCCAGAACCTGCGCGTCGCTAGCCGCGTCGAGCTCCTGCGGTTCGGGTCCGTATCGCAGCCAAGCAGAGTCGGTCTCTTTGACGACGCGCTTGCAATCCGCGGTGCCTGCCGCAAATGTTTGCGGAGCGTTTCGCAAAGCCAGCGTGACGTTGAGGCGCTTTGCCAGCGACGTGGCGAATCCTAGCCGGTCCAACTGTTCGCTCCAGGAGCACTCGGTCTGGAGTGCCAGCGGAGCCGCGACCAGCGGCGCGCCTAGAACGGCCGCGTAACCGAGCACCTGCGTGACGTGCCCTTGTTCCGAATAAAAAAAGCTCGAGTCGCTCACCGCGGCAATCGAAAGGCCCCAGTCGGTCGCCATCTTCTTGACCTGCGCGAGGTAGTCTTCATCCGTTCGCGGAAAATGCCGCACGTCTAAGACGACGCCGTCGCAAGCCAACTCGCGCGCGCACAGGTCCAAGAACTCGAGTTGCGTGAGCTCGCCGCTCTCGATCTCGCGGTGGAGGGCACCGCTCGCGCAGGCAAGCTTCATCGGCCTCGGATTTTCGACCGCTCGCCATTGCTCACCCTCGTCCGCTGGATACAACCGACACTATGAGAATTGCCTTGGGCGCCGATCACGCCGGCTTCGAATACAAAGATCGGATCGTGGAGAAGCTCCGCGGGCTGGGTCACGAGATACTCGACTTCGGAACGCACGATGCGACGCCGGTCGACTATCCGCAATACGGCTATGCCGTCGGAGAGGCCGTGGCGACGGGAGAGGCCGACCGCGGCATCCTGGTCTGCGGATCGAGCCTTGGGATCGCGATGGCGGCCAACAAAGTTCCGGGAATCCGTTGCGCGCCGGTAATGGACCCGTATTCCGCGGAGTTGGCGCGGCGCCATAACGACGCAAACGTCATCGCTTTTTCCGAGCGCTTGACGGGCTGGGAGATGATCGAACGGATGCTGCAAGTCTATCTCGAGACGGGCTTCGACGGCGGCCGCCACGCGTATCGCGTGGAGCAGCTCTTTGAGTTCGGCGATGCCCAGCGGGTGCGAACCCTCAAAGATTTGGAGCGTGGCGAGGTCACCGGGGCGCAAACCCCCAAAGACCTTCTGTAGTGGACATTCTAACGCCGAATCGCATCGAAGCGGGCGACCCCGAAGTCTTTGCCGCCATCGCCGGCGAGGAGCGGCGGCAAAAAGAGAACCTCGAGCTGATCGCTTCGGAAAACTACGCGAGCCGCGCGGTGCGCGAAGCCAACGCCTGCGTGATGACCAACAAGTACGCGGAAGGCTATCCGGGCAAGCGGTATTATGGCGGCTGCCAGTGGGTCGACGTTGCCGAGACCCTCGCGCTCGAGCGGCTCAAACGAATCTTCGGCGCAGATCACGCCAACGTTCAGCCGCATTCCGGGGCCCAAGCCAACATGGCGGTCTTCATGGCCCTCCTGCAACCCGGCGATACAGTCCTGGGGATGTCGCTCGCCCACGGCGGCCATCTGACACACGGAACCAAAGTAAGCTTCTCGGGAAAGCTCTACAATGCGATCGCCTACGGCGTTCGCAAAGACACCGAGCTGATCGATTTCGATGAAGTGCGCGCGCTCGCTCGAGAGCATCGCCCCAAACTCATCGTCGCCGGTGCCAGCGCGTATCCTCGCGTGATGGAGTACGAACCATTTCGCGAAATCGCATCCGAGATCGGCGCGGCGCTGCTGGTGGACTTTGCGCACATCGCAGGGCTCGTCGCGGTCGGACTTCATCCTTCGCCGGTACCGCTGGCCGACTTCGTGTCGTCCACGACGCACAAAACCTTGCGCGGTCCGCGCGGCGGCTTCGTCCTCTGCACGCAGAACTGGGCCCTCCCCTTGGACAAAAGCGTGTTCCCCGGAATTCAAGGCGGTCCGCTGATGCATACCATCGCCGCAAAGGCCGTCGCGTTCGGTGAGGCCCTCCAGCCGGAGTTCCGAACCTACCAGCAACGGGTCGTCGAGAACGCGCGGGTAATGGCCGACGAGTTTATGCGCGCCGGGCTGCGTTTGGTCGGCGGAGGAACCGACACGCATCTCATGTTGGTGGACGTCTCGGTCAAGGGTCTGACCGGAAAGGCGGTCGAGGCCTACCTCGACGACATCAACGTCACGGTGAATAAGAACGCGATTCCCTTCGATACGCAAAAACCAATGGTCGCCAGCGGCGTTCGTATCGGCACGCCGGCGATCACGTCGCGCGGTTTTGGCGTGCCGGAGTGTCGCGAAGTGGCTCGCATTATTTGCGACGCCCTTGGCGACATCGAGGAGCGCGGGCAAATCCAGCGGCTTGGGGGACGGGTCCGCGAATTGACCTCGCGCTACGACGTTCCTTAGGCGGTTCTAGCGCCGTGCGCCCGGGTTGGGACGAGTATTTTATGCAGATCGCGCATACCGTAAGCACGCGCGCGACCTGTCCGCGAGCCTCGGTCGGTTGCGTTCTGATGCGCGCCCACCGCATCTTGACCACGGGCTACAACGGGGCACCGCGCGGCGTCGCGCACTGTACGGAGGTCGGCTGCACGCTCGTCGGCGAGCATTGCCTTCGAGCGACGCACGCCGAAGCCAACGCCGTCGTCCAGGGCGCGCTGCACGGCGTGAGCTTGCACGAGGCCACGGCCTATTGCACGCATCAACCATGCGTGAACTGTTCGAAGCTGCTCATCAGCGCCGGCGTAACGAGGATCGTTTACGATCAAGCGTATCCCGACGCGGTCGCCAGTGCGCTGCTGGCTGAAGCCGGCGTAGCGCTGGTCGCGTTTGGCGCGCTCGAAGGAGTTCGCGGTTGAGCGGACACTCGTTTACGGCCGGTGCGATCTATGCTGCGGCCTTTCTCATCGCGGGCGCGGTTAGCTTGCTGGCAACGCCGCTAGTCGTGCGGCTTGCCAATCGCCTCGGAATCGTCGACCGCGACGGCGACGAGCGGCGCATGCACGACACGCCAAAACCGCGCGTGGGCGGAATCGCGGTCTTCTTCGGCTTTTCGTTTGCGCTCTTCGCCGTGCTTGGTGTATCGATGACGTCGCCGGTTCGGGTGCTGCCGGCGGCCGATCAGTTCGACGCGGTGCACCGTCTCGTGGGACTGCTCTTTGGAAGCTTGTTGATCGTCGGCGTCGGCGTCTGGGATGACGTGATGCAGATGCGTCCGCGCAACAAGCTCATCGCTCAGGTCGTCGTGGCGTTGATCTCGATGTTGTACGGCTTCATCATTCCGGGCGTCACCAATCCGTTCGACCACAATCCCGCCACCAACTGGATCGACTTTCCGTTGTGGGTGGGCGTCCCGGTTACGCTGATCTGGTACGTCGGCATGATGAACGCCATCAACTTTCTCGACGGCCTCGATGGCCTGCTTGCGGGCGTCGCCGCGATCTCGAGCATCTTTCTCTTCGTCATCGCGGTGCTGCACGCAAACCCCGTCGTCGCGCTGGTCGTGGTCGCGTTGGCCGGTGCCGCGCTCGGCTTTCTGCCGTATAACTTCAATCCCGCGCGAATCATCCTCGGCGATTCGGGGTCGCTCTTCATCGGTTATGTATTCGGTACCGTTTCGATCATCGGCGCGAGCAAGACCGCGATTGCGATTAGCGTCGTCGTGCCGTTGCTCGTGTTGGCGCTGCCCGTGCTCGATACGGCGGCGGCCATCGTGCGCCGCGCCAGCAGCGGCAAACGCATCACCGAAGCGGATCGCGGCCACTTTCACCATCAGCTGATTTTCCGCTTCGGCCTCAACGTTCGCCAGGCCGTGCTCGTTCTCTATGCCGTCTGCTTGGCATTGGGCGCGGTGGCGCTCTTCTTCTCGGGCGAGTTCACGCACGTCTTTCGGCACGCAACGTAGCCGATGCCCAACCCATTACGTGTGATGAGCGTGTTCGGGACGCGCCCGGATACGATCAAGATGGCCCCCGTCGTTCGCGCTTTGCAATCCGATCCGGATATCGTTGCGCGCGTTTGCGTTACCGCCCAGCACCGCCAAATGCTCGACGATCTCCTCGAGTTCTTCGCGATTACACCTGACTACGATCTCAACGTGATGAGCGAGGATCAAAGTCTCACGGAGATAACGACGCGCGTGCTGATCGGGATGGAACCGGTGCTGCGCGAGGCGCGTCCCGACGTCGTCTTGGTTCACGGTGATACGGCGACGAGCACGGCCGCGGCGCTCGCGGCTTTCTATCGACAGATTCCGGTGGGCCACGTCGAGGCCGGCTTGCGCACGAGCAATCGCTGGCTGCCGTATCCCGAAGAGATGAATCGTCGCCTGACCGCGACGCTTGCGACCTACCATTTCGCCCCGACCCTCTTGGCTCGCGAACACCTGCTCGCAGAGAACGTCGCGCCGGCCGACATCGTCGTGACCGGAAACACGGTCATCGACGCGTTTCTCGAGACGGCGGCACGCGACGATCTTCCCCTTCCCCCCCGCTGGTCCGAGCTCGATTCAACCGCGCCGGCGATCCTCGTGACCGCGCACCGCCGCGAGAACCACGAACATATGCGGGAGATCTGCGAGGCGCTGCGCGCGATTGCCGAGCTGCCGTCGAAGCCCCAGCTCTACTGGCCGGTGCATCCATCGCCGCGCGTCGCGCCCATCGCGCGCGAAATCCTCGGG
>JBEKRW010000023.1:0-21114 GCA_049517595.1 Candidatus Cybelea sp.
CCGCGCTCGACGCGCCCTGTTCCGACCGTACCGCGCCCGGTAATCGTGAAAACGTCTTCGACCGGCATTAGGAACGGCTTATCGACCTGGCGCTCTGGCTGCGGAATGTAGTCGTCGATGGTGTCCATCAGCTTGAATATCTGATCGGCATCGGCATCGCCCTTGCGGCCGCTCGAGTTGAGCGCCTTGAGCGCCGAGCCGCGAATGATTGGGGTGTCGTCGCCGGGGAAGTCGTACTGCGAAAGCAGTTCGCGAATCTCCAACTCGACCAGCTCGAGCAGCTCTTCGTCGTCAACCATGTCGACTTTATTGAGAAAGACCACGATCCGCGGAACACCGACCTGACGCATGAGCAGAATGTGCTCCCGCGTCTGCGGCATCGGGCCGTCGGTCGCAGCCACGACGAGGACCGCGCCGTCCATCTGCGCGGCGCCGGTAATCATGTTCTTGATATAGTCGGCATGGCCCGGACAGTCGACGTGCGCGTAGTGGCGCTTCGCCGTTTCGTATTCCTGATGCGAGATGGCAATCGTAATCCCACGCTCTTTCTCTTCGGGAGCGTTGTCGATTTGATCGACGCCGACTTTTTGCGCGAGCCCTTCGGTCGAAAGGCAATGCATAATCGCAGCCGTCAACGTCGTCTTTCCATGATCGACGTGACCCGTCGTGCCGATATTCACATGCGGCTTATTCCGCTCGAACTTTTGTTTAGCCATCTCTTTCCTTTTCTGTTTAAGAGCGCACTGCACTACGCACAGTGCTTTGGCGCTTCGCTTTGCTTCCGGCTCCGCCGGAAACGTCGCTGGGCGCCCCCATGCCGACTCCGCGGCATGGGTCCCCAAATTAGTACACCGCAGTTAGCGGAGCGGGACTCTAATCCTAGAACACGGATCCAGGCGTACTAGATGCCCTTTTTCCCGCCTTACGCGGTAAACGCCCCCATTCCAGGGGGCGCCACGACCCGAATGGTATCAACCAAAACCCCCTAAGTCAACGCTCCAGGCAAGGCATTTAAGCCGGGGCCAACTTCTTCCCGACCGCCTTTGCCACGATCTCTTCTTCGACCGACTTCGGCGCCTTCTCGTAGTGCGAGAACTCCATCGTGTACGTCGCCCGCCCCTGGGTCGCCGAACGCATGTCGGTGGCGTAGCCAAACATCTCGGAGAGCGGCACGTGAGCGGTAATCACCTGAGCTCCGCCCGGCGCCTCTTCGGTGGCATGGATCGCGCCGCGGCGGCGGTTTAGGTCGCCGTTGATCGCGCCCATGTACTCCTTAGGCGTCGTTACCTCGACCTTCATGATCGGCTCGAGCAGAATCGGCCCGGCCGCCCGATTTGCCTCTTTCCAGGCCATTGAGGCCGCGATTTTAAAGGCCATTTCCGACGAGTCAACCTCGTGGTAGGACCCATCGAAGGCGACGGCCTTAAAGTCCATCACGGGGAAGCCGGCAAGCACGCCGCTCTGCGCCGACTCGCGAATGCCTTCCTGGACGGCCTTGCTGTACTCTTTGGGAACGGCACCGCCGACGATCTTCCATTCGAAGACGAATCCGGTGCCCGGCGGCTGCGGCTCCACGCGAAGCCAAACGTCGCCGTACTGACCTTTGCCGCCCGACTGCCGCACGAAGCGGCCTTCCTTTTCGATCGTCTTGGTGATCGCTTCCTTATAAGCCACCTGCGGCTTGCCGACGTTAGCCTCGACTTTGAACTCCCGGCGCAAGCGATCGAGGATGATTTCGAGATGCAGCTCGCCCATGCCGGCGATAATCGTCTGCTGGGTCTCCTCGTCGGTGCGCATCCGGAAAGTCGGATCCTCTTGCGCGAGGCGCGTCAGCGCCAACCCAAGCTTGTCTTGGTCGGCCTTGCTCTTGGGCTCGATCGCCTGGTGAATGACCGGCTCGGGGAAGGTAATCGATTCGAGTGCGATCGGCGAGCGCTCGTCGCACAGCGTGTCGCCGGTGCGGGTGTCGGACAGTCCGACCGCCGCGGCGATATCGCCAGCACCGATGGAGTCGATGTCCTCGCGATGGTTGGCGTGCATTCGAAGGATGCGCCCGATGCGCTCCTTGCGGCCGGAGCGCGAGTTGAGCACGTAGCTACCCTTGTTCAACACGCCCGAATAGACGCGAAAGTACGTGAGATTCCCGTAGGGATCGGTCGCGATCTTGAAGGCAAGCGCGCAGAAAGGTTCGGCGTCGTCGGCCTTGCGAGTGATCTCGTCGCCCGTTTTTGGGGCTTTACCGACGATTTGCTTGGCCTCGAGCGGCGAAGGCATGTATTCGACGACCGCGTCGAGCAGCGGCTGGATCCCCTTGTTCTTAAAGGCGGAGCCGCAGAGCATCGGAAGAACCGTGCCCGCGATCGTCGCCTTGCGCAGCGCCGTCTTCATGCGGTCGATCGGCAGCTCTTTGCCATCGAAGAACATCTCGAGAAGCTCGTCGTCTTGTTCGGCAATCGCCTCGACCAGGTGCTGGCGCCATTCCATCGCCAGCTCGCGCAGCTCGCCGTCCACTTCCTCTTGCGGGACCGTCGAGCCGAGGTCGTCGGTATAGACCGTCTTCTTCATCGTGAAGAGGTCGACAATGCCCTTGAACTTGTCTTCGGCGCCGATCGGCACTTGAATCGGAACGACGCGCGCTCCCAGACGTTCGCGAATCTTATCGACGACGTTGAAGAAGTCGGCTCCGATCCGGTCCATCTTGTTGACGAAAACGATTCGCGGAACCTTATATTTATTGGCCTGGCGCCACACGGTCTCCGATTGCGGCTGCACCGCCGCCACGGAATCGAAGAGCGCTACCAAGCCGTCGAGGACGCGCAGCGACCGTTCGACTTCCACGGTGAAGTCGACATGCCCGGGCGTGTCGATGATGTTGATGCGCGTATCGCGCCACGTAGTCGCGGTAGCCGCCGAAGTAATCGTGATGCCGCGCTCCTGCTCTTGGACCATCCAGTCCATCGTCGCGGCGCCGTCGTGCACTTCGCCCATCTTGTGCACGCGTCCGGTGAAGAACAGGATGCGTTCCGTACAGGTCGTCTTGCCGGCATCGATGTGCGCGGCAATGCCGATATTCCTCGTGCGTTCGAGCGGATATTCCCTTATAGCCATGGTCTTTTATCTAGTAGAGAGTGGTTACCAGCGATAATGGGCGAAGGCTTTGTTGGCTTCGGCCATCTTATGCGTGTCTTCACGCTTTTTGATCGTGGCACCGGTGTTGTTAGATGCATCGAGCAGCTCGCCCGCGAGCTTCTCTTCCATCGAGCGCCCGTTGCGGGCGCGCGCAAAAGCGATGAGCCAGCGCATCGCCATCGCCTGGCGGCGATCGGGCCGCACTTCCATAGGCACCTGATAGGTCGCGCCGCCGACACGGCGGGGGCGCACTTCCACCAGGGGCATCGCGTTGGAAAGCGCCTGCGAAAAGATTTCCATCGCATCGCGGCCGGTCTTTTCGGAGACGATCTCGAGCGCACCGTAGGTAATGTGTTCGGCGGTCGATTTCTTGCCGCAAAGCATGACCTTATTGATAAAGCGCGCCAGCACTTTCGAGTTGAACTTCGGGTCGGGCAGAATCTGCCGTTTCGGAGCCGGTCCTTTACGAGGCATTACTTCTTCTTCTCGCGCTTGGCGCCGTACTTGGAGCGGCCTTGCTTGCGGTTCGCCGTACCCGCCGTATCGAGCGTGCCGCGAATGATGTGATAGCGAACTCCAGGCAGATCCTTGACGCGCCCGCCGCGCACGAGGACCACCGAGTGCTCCTGAAGATTGTGCCCGATGCCGGGGATATAGGCGGTCACCTCTTCACCATTGGTCAGCCGGACGCGCGCGACTTTGCGCAGCGCCGAGTTCGGCTTCTTCGGAGTAACCGTTTTAACTTGGGTGCAGACCCCGCGGCGCTGGGGATTGCCAGATACCTCGAATGCGCGCGTCGGCAAATCCGGGTGGCCCGGCTTGGGCCCGGTCAAGATCACGCGGAATGCCCGCGTCTTAACCTTCTGCTCGGTCTTCTCTCGCCCGCGGCGCACCAGCTGGTTAATCGTTGGAATGGCTTGCTCCCCACAAAAGTAAACGACACAAACAACGGCCTCACCCGCAGGTGGGACCGAACACCAACTATATCAGGGCCTCTTTTTCGCGTCAAATGGGGGGCGCAATGGCGGCAAGCGGCGGGCTGCACGAAAATCCGCGATTAGGCGTTCTGGACGGCCTGCGGGGGCTGGCGGTCCTGCTCGTCCTTTGGTACCACGTCTGGGAGATTTCGTGGCTCTCGCCTCCCTCTTGGCTCGGCTTTCTGCCCGCCACGGGCTTCGCGGGCGTCACGCTGTTCTTCTTTCTCTCCGGCTTTGTCATCTCGTACCCGTTCTTTCGGGCGGAAGTGCTTGGGAGGCCGCCGCCCTCGTGGGGCCACTTCGCGTGGCGCCGGTTCATCAAAATCGTGCCGTCCTACGTCCTCTCGATTGCGGTGGCCTACGCGCTTGGTTATGCCCAGAGGCAACCGAGCGCCGCGCTCTTGCCGGACCTCACGACCCACCTGCTCTTCATTCACACCTGGTTTCCCGACCGGTACGGCAGCATCAACGGCGTGCTCTGGACGCTCGCCGTCGAAGTCGAGTTTTATTGCGTCTTCCCTCTGATCTGGTGGGCCTTTGGGCGCCGGCCCTGGTTATCGGCAGGCGCGATGATCGCGATCGCTTGGATCTGGCGCTCTTCGTTGTACCACTGTTGCTCTACCACCCTCTTCGCGCAGTACGAAGAGAACCTCCCGGGGTATCTCGACATCTTCGCATTCGGAATGCTCAGCGCGTATGTGTTTGTCGCTCGGGGTCGTCTGCTGCTGGCACCGGTGATGCGCCGCGTCGCGCCGCTGATTGCGCTTGCCGGGTTTGTGGCGCTCGGGCTGCTGCTCGCGGACTGTTTCAGCTACCGGTTTACCGACCAGTGGTCGGGCGTGTGGCAAATCGATCGCCGGCCGCTGCTCGGCCTTGCGTTTAGCGCGATGGCGTTAGGTTCGCTGGCCAGCCCGCGATGGTGGCAGATCCTTCTGGACAACGCGCCGATGCGTTTCCTGGCGACGATCTCGTATAACCTCTATCTGTACCATCAGATCGTGGCGCGCGAGTTGCTCCGGCACCACGTCCCGCCGTATTCCGGAAACCCGCACGACGACACAGAATGGCAAGCCCGGTATACCGAGCTTGCCTTTGTACTTGCCATCGCGGTGGCGACGGCTACGACTTATCTGTTCGAGCGCCCGCTATTAAAGCTGCGACTTAAAGATACTCTCGGTGATCCCGTCGATCACCGGAACGCGCACCTCTTTGCCCTGGAAACCAGTCACGGTCGTCCAAATCCAAACGACGAAGTACGCCAGCGAAAGTAACATGGTCAGAAAGAAGAACGGGTGAATGACCATCGCAATGAACCAGAACGCTATATAGAGCACAAAAGTCGCACCCCATAGGGTGATCGATTGTGCTGCCGACCATTTCACAAATTTATTCGTGCCGCCGCCGACGAGCATAATAATGCCGCCAAGGAGCGTGAACAGATAAGCGAGCCCGGCCGCTACATTCGGCTCGAGCCCGAACGGCGTATCTTTGGGAGGTTCGGTCACGGACATAGGTGCTTGCCCCTTTCGGCTCCAGCGCGACTGCAAACTTGTCGGCCTTGGTTTGCTTAACAAGGGCGGCGAACCTTTATCTAGCGCTCGCTCGTAAAAGGCTGCACGCGGGCGTGCGGGAAAGGGCTGCGCGGTGAGTCGCAGGATCGACCCCGAGGGGTGGCCACGGGCCAGCGGATACGCCCACGGCATCGTGGCGGAGGGCCGCTACCTCGCTGTCGCCGGTCAGATCGGCTGGAACGAGCGTTGCGAGATGGTCGGTGAAGGCTTTATCGAGCAGGCCGGGCAGGCGCTGCGCAATGTGGTCGCGGTCGTTCGCGCCGCCGGCGGAGAGCCCGAGCACCTCGTCCGGCTAACGTGGTACGTCACCGACAAGCAAGAGTATCGCGACAACCTCGCCGCGCTCGGCAAGGCGTATCGCCAAATCATCGGCCCACATTTCCCGGCGATGGCGCTCGTGCAAGTTGCCGCGCTACTCGAAGACGGCGCAAAGGTGGAAATCGAAGCAACCGCGGTTTTGCCGCGGAACGAGTAACGCAACGCTTCCGTTGCCTGCGGCGTCGGGGACCTTCGCGTGGCGCGAAGCGCGGTCCCCAGCGCAGTAATGTCATCCTGAGCGCAGTCGAAGGACGAAGGACGAAGGGTCAGGATGACAAGGCGCGCAGCTTATAGCGTTGGAGTTTGCCGGTTTCAGTTCGGGGGAGTTGGGTGACGAACTCGATCTCGCGCGGCGCTTTGAACGGCGCGATTTGCGCTTTGCAAAACTCGCGCAGTTCGTCGGCCTTTGCGCTGGTGGCGGCGCAGCCGTCGGCGAGCACGACGAACGCCTTGACGAAGTTGGTTTCTTTCACCGGATCGCGCTTGCCTACGACGGCAACCTCTTTGACATCGGCGTGAGCGATCAGCGCCTGTTCCACCTCGGGACCGGAGATGTTGTAGCCGGCCGAGAGAATCATGTCGTCCATGCGCGAGACGTACCAGTAGTATCCGTCGGCGTCGCGGCGATACGCGTCGCCGGGATAGTTCCAGCTGCCGTGGACGTAGTTGCGCTGGCGCTCGTCTTGCAGATACTTACAGCCCGTGGGGCCTTTGACGGCGAGGCGCCCCACGGTACCGTCGGGCACCGCGCTCCCAGCATCGTCGTGAATCTCCGCGACGTATCCCGGCACGACGCGTCCCGTCGAGCCCGCGCGTACTTCGTCCTGAGGCGAACCGACGAAGATATGCAACATCTCGGTGCTGCCGATGCCGTCGAGAATTGTCAACCCCGTCGTTGCATGCCATTGCTCCCAGACGGCTTTCGGAAGCGTCTCCCCGGCGGAGACGCACGCGCGCAGCGTTGAGAGATCGTACTGGAGTGCCTTCGCCGCCATCGTGCGGTACGCGACCGGCGCGGTGAAGATCGTCGTCACCCCAAAGGCCGCGATCGCCTCGAGCAGTTCCATCGGGCCGGCCTTTTCCAGCAACAGCGTCGCGGCGCCGGCGTGGAGCGGAAACAGCAGCAGGCCGCCCAAGCCGAAGGTAAACGCCAGCGGCGGGCTTCCACAGAAGAGATCGTCGCGGCGCGGCTGCAGCACGCGGTCGCAATACGTATCGCAGACCGCCAGCACGTCGCGATGGTAGTGCATCGTCGCTTTGGGCCTTCCGGTGGTTCCGGAGGTGAAGGCGATGAGCGCGACGTCCTCCGCGGCCGTTTCGGCATTCGCAAAATGCTGCGAAGCATCGCGCATGAAACCCTAAAGCGTGCTCGCCGCCGGCATATCCCCGTTGAAGTACAGCGTCTGCACGCCGCCAAAGCCGTTGCATGCCTGCTCGAGATCGTCGCGCAGCCGAACATCGCAAAGCGCGTGCTTGACCTGCGCCTTCTCCATGATGAAGCGCAGCTCGCCGGCACGATACTGTGGGACCGTCGTTACTGCGATGCCGCCGGCCTTTAGCACCGCGAACCAGCACGCGGCCAGCATCGGAGAATTCGGCGCTCGAAGCAAGACGCGATTCCCGGGCTCCAACACCGTCGTTTCCACTAGCACGTTGGCAATGCGATTGGCCACATCGCGTAGATCGGCGTAACTCCAGCAAACGCCGCCGGGCGCGACGATGCAGCGCCGTGCGCCTTCGCCGCTCTCAACGCGAGCATCGAGCAGACGCGTTGCGGCGTTGACGCGAACCGGATAGTGCAGCTCGGGAAGATCGAAGCGCCACTCCGGCAGCTCGTGCGGCGGCGGAAGGCGCTCCTGCGCGAATCGGTCGCGATGCGCGCTCACCTTAGGGTGCCAAAACCTGCCGCGCGATCACGAGCTGCTGAATCTCGCTGGCGCCTTCGTAGATGCGCAGCGCGCGAACATCGCGGTATAAGCGTTCGACGATCTCGCCGCGCGTAACGCCACGCCCACCAAACAGCTGGACCGCGCGGTCGCAGATGCGGCCCGCGGCCTCAGTCGCAAACCACTTCGCCATCGCTGCTTCGCGCGTAACGCGCGCGCGGCCGCTATCCTTCGCCCACGCGGCGCGATACACGAGCAGCGCGCTCGCATCGGCATCGGTCGCCATCGTCGCAATCGCCGCTTGCGTGAGCTGTAGGTCGGCCATCGGCTTGCCGAACAATTGGCGGGTCTTCACGTGCGTTACCGATTCGTCTAACGCTCGCCGCGCAAAGCCCAGAGCCGCCGCCCCGACGGTGCTGCGAAAGACGTCGAGCACCATCATCGCAATCTTGAACCCCTCGCCCTCCTGGCCGATGCGGCACTCGTCAGAAACCCGGACGCCGTCTAATCGCAAAGAGCCCAGCGGGTGCGGCGAGATAGTTTCGATCGGTTTCTCAGCTCGACACCCCTTTGCGGTGGCATCCACCGCAAAGGCGCTTAGACCTTTGGAGCCGGCGTCGCCGGTTCTCGCGAAAACGACATAAAGGTTCGCGATCCCGGCATTGGAGATCCACGTCTTCTCGCCGTCGAGAACGTAGCCGCCGTTTTCGCGCCGCGCGCGCGTCGTCAGCGCGCCGGCGTCCGAACCGGCTTCGAGCTCCGACAACGCAAAGGCAGCAATGCACCGGCCCGCAGCGATCTCCGGCAAGTAACGCCGTTTGAGCTCGGCGCTGCCGCATAACGCGATCGGTCCCCCGCCCAAGCCCTGCATCGCAAAGGCGAAATCCGCAAGCGCGCTGCGGTATGCAAGCCGCTCGCGCGCGAGACAGAGCGTTCGGACATCGAGCTCTGCACGAATCCCCCCGTACGCGCCCGGCACGCAGGCTCGCAGCCATCCGCCTTCGGCCAGCGCGTGCACCCAGGCGCGCGAGGTTTCGGCTGCATCCGACTCGTCGCCGGCAACCGGAGCATCATCCAGCCAAGCCTCGAGCGCTGCGGAAAGCGCGCGATGCTCCTCGTCGAACAGCGGCAGGTCGAGTGCTTCGTCCTTCGACGAGCTCACGATGACATGGCTCAGCACAGGCTAGTCTCCTTCGAACTGCGGCGGGCGTTTGGCGACGAAGGCTTCGTAGGCGCGCCGAAAGTCGTTGGTCTCCATGCAGGCCGCTTGCGCGCGTGCCTCCGCATCGATGGCTTCGGGCAGCGGCATTGCCCATTCCTCGAGCAGCATCGCCTTGGTCATCGCGTGCGCCATGGTGGGACCCGCAGCGATCGTGCGCGCCAGCTCGAGCGCGCGTTCGCCCAATGCTTCCGGCGAACAAAGCTCGTTATAAAATCCCCAATCGTGCGCCGTTTTGCCCGCCAGCGCGCGACCGGTGAAGAGCAGCTCGCTCGCGCGGCCGAGACCGATGATGCGAGGCAGCATGCTGCACGCGCCCATGTCGGATCCAGCCAGTCCCACGCGCACGAAAAGAAAAGCAACCCGCGAGCGCTCCGTTCCTAAACGCAGATCGCTAGCCATGGCCAATATCGCTCCCGCACCTGCGCAGATTCCGTCGATTGCCGCCACGATCGGCTGTGGACAGGCGCGCATCGCTTTCACCAAGTCGCCGGTCATCTGTGTGAACTCTAAGAGTTGTTGCGACGATCTTCGCGTAAGCGGCCCGATGATTTCGTGCACGTCCCCGCCCGAGCAGAAGTCGGCACCGGCGCCGGTCAGCACGACGGCCTTGACGCTTGCGTCGGTTTGCAAGGAGGTGAACAGATCCGTCAGCTCGCGATACAACTCGAACGTGAGCGCGTTCTTGCGAGCGGGCCGGTCCAGCGTAACGGTGAGTACCTTCACATCGAGCTGCGTGCCCGCGCCGTTCATCGGATACGAAATGGCAGATCCTCTTCGTCGGCGTCGCCCGCGCTGTTGCGCGCGATCACGCGCAGGTGATACGAGCGAACGAAGATCGGCGGCGTATCGAGCACGTCGAGCGTGAACTCGAAGCGCCCCGGAGCTACGTGGGGAACGTTGATCGAGAACAGGCTCGTGCGCACCTCAACGCTGGCGACGTCGGTGCCGGTCACAAACCAGCCGGACCAGTGCTGGCCGCGCCGAACGTCGAGCGTGGAGAAACGAATTCCCAGAATCCGTGGTGGCGCATCGTTCGGCTCGACCTTCGGAGTTGGCAGGGGCACATAGGGTCCGACGAATGCATTGGCCGGCATGGGCGGAAGGCGCGATCCGCATGCGACCGACAACAGTGCGAACCAACACGCCCCGATGCGAAGCAGCACAGCGAAGGTCGTACGGCTTTGCCGCGACGCCACCTGCTCGATTTAGAAGGCACCTCCGAGCGCCGGGCATAAAGGCTTAAGGATAATGCAGAACGCGGCCCCGCGCAGCCTCGCGCTCGATTACGCGGTCGGCATTTGTGGCGTCTGGATTTCAGGCGGCTTCTTCCTCGATGCGTGGGCGCACGGTCACGTGCCGGTCGAAAGCTTCTTCACCCCATATCACGCCGTCTTCTACTCGGGCATGTTGGCCTTGGTGCTTACGGCGGGGGCCTTTATCTTGCGCGCGCGCCGGGTCGGCTACGCGTGGCCGGACATCGTCCCCCGTCCATACCGGCTGGCGCTCTTGGGCATTCCAATCTTCGTCGCCGCGGGAGTCGGCGATATGCTCTGGCATCGTTTCTTCGGGATCGAAGAGGGCGTTGACGCGCTCCTCAGCCCGACACACCAGATTCTCGGGCTTGGAATCTTTCTCGTCGCCAGCGGCCCCATTCGTTCGGTGCTGGCACAGCGCGATGCCACCACGTACTTGCGCCAATTGCCGCTGGTGCTCGGGCTGGCAACCTGGCTGATTCTCACCCATTTCGGCACGGCATACGGTTTCGATCCGGGCGCGGGCCGGACCAATGCTCCGCCGCCCATCGCTCCGTTTACGCCGGACTATCTCACGGCGCTTTCCATCGGCTACTATAAGATCGCCAGCGGCGTTCTTAGCATCATTCTCGAGAGCCTCCTCGTCGCCGGCTTCGCGCTCTGGCTGGTTTCGCGCGTTCGCCCGACCCCCGGAATGATGACCGCGCTGCTGGTGATCGGGAACGTGCCGGCGGCGGCGGCGTTCACCAACCAGACGCCGCTGCTCGTCGTCACGATCGTGCAATCGCTGATCACCGGTATCGTCGCCGACCTGCTGGTCGCGCGCTACGACCCGTATCCGTCCCCAGCCCGGACGATCGCATTCCGCACGTTCGCGATTGCAGTTCCGATGACGTACACCGGCGTCTACCTGCTGGCAACGTTCTTTGCCGACGGCATTTGGTGGGACTGGAACGTCGCGCTCGGATCGTGGATTTGGTCGGGAGTCTGCGGCTTTGCGCTCAGTCTCTTGGTCGCTGCTCGCCGAACGGCGTGAACGCAGTCGGCCTGTTCTACGTCGCGCTGCTGCTGCACGGCGCGACGGCATGGCGTTACGGCTACTTCCGCGACGAGCTCTACTTTATCGCCTGCTCGAAACATCTCGCCTGGGGATATGTCGATCAGCCGCCGCTGGTTGCCGTGGCAGCCTGGCTTTCGGCTCCCGCCGGATATTCGCTCGTTGCGCTGCGGGCGCTCCCAGTACTCGCGATGGCCGGAACCGTCTATCTCGCCACGCGGCTGACCAAAGACCTTGGCGGCGGCAGGTTCGCGCAGATGCTGGCCGGCGCGGCAACGCTGCTCGTGCCGGCCTACCTGCTGCTGGGCAACACGCTGACGACGACCTCATTCGAACCGTTCTTCTGGACGCTTTCTATCTACCTTACGATTCGCATCGTTCGCGCTTCGGCGGATCGACGGCCGCGGCTCTGGCTCGCGCTGGCCGCTTCCGTGGCGCTGAGCGCCTACGCAAAATACTCGATCGTGCTGCTCGTTGCCGCACTGATTGCAGGCCTCTTATCGACCGACGAACGCGCGGCGCTGCGAACGCCGTACCTAGCCTGTGGCGTTGCATTCGTCGCGCTCGTGCTCTCGCCGAATCTCGCGTGGCAAGCCGCCCACGGATGGCCGTTCCTGGAAGTGATCCAAGGCGACGCCGCCCACCGTCCCTCCTTCGCCAACGGCCTCACGCTGGAATACCGTAGCCTAGCGAACAATACGCTGGCCTTTGCGCTCGAGCAGTTCCTGTACACCAATCCGCTGGCCGCGCCGATTTGGTTGGCCGGAATGATCGCACCATTTCGGGTAGCGGCGCTACGTGATTTGCGCTTTATCGCGCTTGCGTACGTCGTGCTGTTCGCAGCCGCCGTGGCCCTGAGCGCGAAAGGCTACTACATCATCGGCATCTATGCCGCGCTGCTGGCAATCGGCGCGGTAGCGATCGAACGCCTCGCCAAATCTATCCGCGCCACCGCGCTCGGCGCATTGGTTGCAGTAGGCATTTTGGCGCTCCCGCTGTCGCTGCCCGTTCTGCCGGTTGACGGGCTCGTTGCTTATACGAAGCTTCTCGGCCTCACCGGGCGGGACGGAACGCCGGCGCACCTCATTCAGCCGGTCTTTGCCGAAGAATTCGGCTGGAACCGGCTAACGCACGACGTCGCTCAAGTATATTTTACGCTTCCCAACGATATCCGCGCGCACGCGGCGATCTACGCCGACACGTACGGCGACGCCGGTGCATTGGACTTCTTTGGACCGCGCTTCGGATTGCCCCCGGCAATCTCGAGCCAAAACAACTATTACCTCTGGGGAACCGACGGCTACGACGGAGCGACGCTCGTGGCAATCGGTGCGACGCGCATCGATCTCTTACGGCGGTACTACCGCAGCGTCACCCTCCTGCGTACGTCCGCCGAACCGTACAAGTGGGTCGTCGAAGGGCCAGCGCCGATCTATCTCTGCCGCGATCCCGTCGCGCCGCTATCCGAGATCTGGCCCCACCTGCGCTGGTTCGGCGCTTAATCCTTCGATGTAGCCTGTGCTGAGCGCAGTCGAAGCGCTCAGGATGACATTGGCACGATCAGCGCGACGCCGGTTTGAGAACCGCTAACCAACATCAGGACTCCCTCGGCGACCTCGTCGACGGTCGCGATGCGGCCTTGCGGATTGTTTGCGGCTAAGAGTCGGCGCGTCTCTTCTTCGTCTCTGCCGGTTTTCGCGGTGATGTTCGCCACGGCACTACGAAGAATATCGGTCTCGGTGTAACCTGGACAGATCGCGTTGATGGTCAGGCCGGTCCCGGCGGCTTCCGCGGCGACGGCGCGCGTGAAGCCGACCACCCCGTGTTTGCTCGCGCAATAGGCCGCGATGTACGGTGCGCCGGCCAGACCCGCGGTGCTGGCGACGTTCACGATGCGTCCCCATTTCGCCGCAGCCATTTCGGAAAACACTTCACGCGTGCAGAGAAAGGTGCCGGTTAGGTTCGTAGCGATGATTCGATCCCACATTCCGCTCGAGGTGCGCGCCAGCGGCGCAGACTCGACGATGCCGGCACTGTTCACTAGAATATCGACCGGCCCGTTAACCTCGCGGCACGCCTGAAACGCCCGCCGAATCTCGCCTTCGTCACAAACATCGCCCGTCGCTCGAAAGAACAACCCACCGTCATCACTGCCGGAGGAGCGGCTGACGATGCTGACGCGCGCACCTTCTTGCGCTAGGCGCTGCGCGACGGCGAGGCCGATGCCACGCGAGCCGCCGGTTACGACGGCGTGTTTTCCGGCAATCGTCACGATGCCGCCTCGCGGGCTCGAACTGCCAGGCGTTCGAGTTGTTCTTTTCCCGAAAGGTACTGGACGGGCCAGGGCGCTTCTTCGTACCCCAGTTCCGCCGCCGCGTGCAGCGTCCAGAAGGGATCGGCTAAATGCGGGCGCCCCAGCGCGACGAGATCGGCGCGGCCTCCGGCGAGAATCGCGTCGACTTGATCCACGTCGGTGATGTTCCCGACCGCCATCGTCGCAATGCCGACTTCGTTGCGGATCCTATCCGAATACGGCGTCTGAAACATGCGGCCGTACACCGGCTTGGCATCGGGCGTCGTCTGCCCAGCCGACACGTCGATCAAATCCGCGCCTTCTTCCTTGAAGGCGCGAGCAATCTCAACGGCATCGTCGCCGTCGATGCCGCCTTCCACCCAATCGGTCGCTGAGATACGCACCGACATCGGCCGTTCTTCCGGCCAAACCGCGCGCATCGCGCGGAAGACTTCCAACGGATAGCGCAGACGATTCTCCAGCGAGCCGCCGTACTCGTCGCGGCGATGGTTGCGAAGCGGGGTAATGAACGACGACAACAGATAGCCGTGAGCGCAGTGCAGCTCGAGCATGTCGAAGCCTGCTTCGAGCCCCATGCCCGCGGCTCGTGCAAAGGCGTCGCGAATCTCGTCCATCTGCGCACGGCTCAGCTCCGCGGGCACCTGGTTTCGCGGCGAGTACGGAATCGCCGACGGCGCAACGACCGGCCACGTACCCTCGCCGAGCGGCTCGTCCATACCCTCCCACAGGAGTTTCGTCGCACCCTTCGGCCCGGAATGCCCGAGCTGAAGGCAGATCTTGGCACGCGAGGATGCGTGGACGAAATCGACGATCCGCTTCCACGCGGGCACGTGCTCGGGCAAATACATGCCGGCGCAACCGGGCGAGATGCGCCCGTCTCGCGTTACGCACGTCATCTCGGTGAAGACCAAACCCGCGCCGCCGAGCGCGCGCGTGCCCAGATGCACGAGATGAAAATCGCCGGGCGTGCCGTCCACCGAACTGTACATATCCATCGGCGAAACGACGATGCGGTTTTGCAGTTCGAGCCCTCGCAGCACCAAAGGGACGAACATCGGTGGCACCGCGCGCCCCCCGAACCACCGTTCGATCCGGTCGACGTAGGTCGTGTCGCGCAGGCGCAAGTTCTCGTGACCGATCCGCTGGCTGCGCGTAAGCAGGCTATAGGCGAACTGTTCGGGCGGCAGCGTCGCGTAGCGCGCGACGTTTTCGAACCACTCCGTCGAGTTGCGCGCGGCGTTCTGCAACTTGAGAACCTCGAGCTTCCGGCTTGCTTCGTATTGTTCGAGCGCCTGCTGCAGGCCGCCAGACTCCGCGACAGCCAGGGCGTCGGCCAGGCCGATGGCGTCCTCCATCGCGAGCTTGGTTCCCGAGCCAACGGAGAAGTGCGCGGTATGCGCTGCATCGCCCAACAGAACGACGCTGCCGAAGCTCCAGTGCTCATTGCTCACGCGCGTGAAGTTCAGCCAGTCGCGCCCGCGCAGATGTGCGCTATTGGTCATGAGACGGTGCCCGTGAAGATACGGCTCGAAGAGCTGTTCGCAAAACGCGGTCGTCTTCTGTGTGTCGGCCGTGTCGAGGCCGTGTGCGAGCCAGGTCTCTTCGCGGCACTCGACGATAAAGGTGCTGAGCTCTTCGTCGAAGCGATAAGCATGGACGGTGAACCATCCGTGCTCTGTCCGTTCGAAAATGAACGTAAACGCATCGAGCGGCAGCGTCGTTCCGAACCACACGTAGCGGCAGCGGCGTCGCTCGAGGTTGGGCTGGAACTCCGGGGCAAAGGTTTGGCGGACTCGGCTATTGGCGCCGTCGGCACCCACCAGAAGATCGCAACGTTCGCGCTCGGCTTCGATATCGGTAGCGTCGGTTTGAAAGTTCAGCTCGACGCCGAGTTCGGCGGCTCGCCGTTGGAGGATCGAGAGAAGCCGCTTGCGCGAGATGCCGCTAAAACCGTGGCCGCCCGATCGAATCGTGTGCCCGTCGAAATGAATCTCGATATCGTCCCAGTGGGCGAATGACTGGGTGATCTCTCGGCGAGTCGGCTCGTCTGCGGCCTGAAGATTCTCCAGGGTCGCGTCGGAGAAGACGACGCCCCAGCCAAAGGTATCGAGAGGCCGATTACGTTCGACGATTCGAACCGGCCACGAGGGAAAGCGTGCCTTGATGAGTATTCCAAGGTAAAGGCCCGCGGGACCGCCGCCGATGCAAGTTACACGCAACACTTACACTTTGATGAGAGGCGCGGGCTAATCCCGCTACGCTGTGGTATTCTACACTCGAAAAGTGATGCGACCGGCGATTGCGCTCGTTTTATCCCTGTGCTGTTTCGGAATAGCGCCCACGCCGGTGACGCTGCCGAGCGGATTATCTGGGACCCGCACGACGATCCCCGTGACCTTTAACGGCCGGCGCAGCTCCTGCATCTTAGATACCGGCAGCTCGGCGATCATCCTCTCCCCGATGCTGGCGCGAAACGTGGGACTCGCCGGCGAGCGCGGCACGTTTGAGGTCGCACCCGACGGACGAAGCTACGCGGACCGGGAGTCCGCAATTTCAAGCTTCGCCGTTGCCGGCCACGCACTGCGCGACGTTCACGCTCTTATTTCATCGCATTTGACGGGATACAGCGCGCTCTGCGGCTACGATTTCTTCATGCGCTTCCCAACCCTCATCGACCGGGAGCATAGCGCGGTTACGCTCTTCCCAGCCCCTTCAAAGATCGCGCACATGCACTGCCTGCCGGTCAATCTCGCACCGCGCGTACCGTTAGCGCGAGTCGAGATCAACGGCGCGTGGCGAAGCCAGATCGTACTCGATTCGGGAATGGCCGGCGGCGGAGCGCTCTGGGACGGCACGCGCCAGTACAGCGCAGCCTTTACCAACGGCTTCTCGTGCGGCGGGTCGGCATATATACGGCTCGCGGCGGGAACGCCGGCAAGCTCGATACCGATGTGCACGGAAGCGCAGCGGCCCGACGGTTACAATGGAATAATCGAAACGAATCTTCCGGCCGTCAACGCTATGGCGGTAGACTACCCGCACCGGCGGATATGCTTCGACGTCGCGAGCGCTACGCCGGCTTGGGCTCGTTTCAACAACCTCCGCCCGCACTAATCCTTCGACGTAGCCTGTGCTGAGCGCAGTCGAAGTGCTCAGGATGACATGTTCTTCTTGCGGGCGATGAGCAGGCCGTCGCAGACCGGCACGAGCGCCACCTCGACGCGGTTGTCGCGGCCGGCCTTAAAACTTATCGCGCGCAGGGCTTGGGTAGCGGGGTCGTCGACCGACTCGTCGAGCACCGCGCCGTCCCATAACACGTTGTCAACCAGAATCAAGCCGCCGGCTCGGACCAGCGCGAGCGCGTCCTCATAATATGTGTCGACGTTGACTTTGTCGGCGTCGATGAATGCCATGTCGAACGGCTCGACCTTCTCGCGCTTCAACGCTGCGAGCGTCTCGGCCGCGGGCGCTAGGCGCAAGTCGATCTTGCCCGCCACGCCGGCATAATCCCAGTACCGGCGGGCTACCGCAGTCGTCGCTTCGTCGACGTCGCAGGCCAGGATGTAGCCGTCGGGAGGTAATGCCAGCGCCATCGCCAGGGAGTCGCGGAGGGTTGGGTGCTCGCGAACGGTGGAGTCGGCGATATATTCCGCAATCGCAGGCTCTAAGATTGAACTTTTGGTAGTCATCGTTGTAATGATAGCACGGCATTCAAATGCGAGGCCGCTTACGAGGCGCTTCGCTTTGCAAACGGCCGCAGCGCACGTTCGAGAGAGCGCCCGGTGTTGGCCGGGCGCTCTGGCATTCTATTTCGCGAGCGTCTGGTCGGTCACCGCCGGCGGCGTGTCATTGGGGGCGGAGATGATTGCGACGGTGGCTGCGGTCCACGGCGAATCGCCGTAGGACTCGCGCATCAGCGCCAAGGCAACCGATCCCCCATCGCTCGTGCTCTGGCCGGCGCGCCAATACTCGCGCACCAGGTGAGACAGCATGCGGGGCAGCCACGGGTCCCGTGGATATTTGTGCTGCCAATCGAAGATCGCTAGTTCGAGGTGATTCAATGATGAACTCGTTTCGGAGTCGAGCATCGCGCGGTTATCGCGCTTGTCGTAATCGGCTAGGCGGTTTTGTATTTCGAGAACGCTCTGTTGCGCCGGACCAAAGTATTCGTCCGCGGGCGCAGCATCGGAGAGAGTATCTGCCCGTACTACCTGAGCGCAGGTTACGAACAGAATGCAGAGGGTGGCGAGCGCTGTTCGCATCATGAAGTCCCCAAAGGAAGACTGCCGCACAATTGCGGCGTATTTCAATTTTCGGATCGCCTCAGGGAAGGTTAAGCGTCTTCGCTCGCGGCGCTGGCAGAATTAATATGCCGTTGAAGACTCGTTGCGTCTGTTGAAGCGCGTTACGGTTTAACGCGACCCTTATTCGTCCGTTGCCGCGTCAACGGGACGGCGCGATTTAAAGGTAAGTTCCGACACACCGGATTTGTCCAGCTCACCCAAGCCCGCAGCCTTCATGCGCTCGAACTGCTTGAAAGCCGCCGCTGCAAGCGGGAGAGGAAGTCCTGCCTCTTTTGCAAGCGCCAGCGCAATGCCGCAGTCTTTTGCGGCGTGCGCGGCGGAGAAATAGACGTCGTGATCGCGGTGCTGCATGTCGGCGCCGTCGGTTTCGAGCACGCGCGAGTTCGCGCCGGTCTGCGAGAAGACGTCGCGCAGCAAGTCGAGATCCAAGCCGAGCGCATCGCCGAGGCCGAGCCCTTCGGCAAGGCCCGCGGTGTTGACGTTCATCACCATGTTAACCAGCGCTTTGACTTGCGCGGCTTTGCCCGCCTCGCCGACGTACTTCAGCGACGCGCTCATCTTTTCGAGTAGCGGTTTAACGCGTTCGAAGACCTCCCGCCGGCCTCCGATCATCAGGTACAGCGTGCCGTTTCGCGCCTGCGGTATCGAGCTGGCCATGCACGCTTCGAGCGAGTCGCCCCCGCGCGAGGCCACAAGCCGCTCGACTTCGCGATGGGCCGCCGGCGAGACCGTAGCGCAGTTCAAAAAGATCCGGCCCCGCGCGTTGGTCAACAGCGAGTCGCCCTCCGCCGCGAAGATCGAATACATCGCCGCGTCGTCGGTGACAACCGTCACGACGACATCGGCGAGCTCGCCTACACGAGCGAGCGACGAGCATACCTCAGCGCCGGTTTCGGCAGCCACTGCGGCAGCCGACTCGGGCCGGGCGTCGTAGAGCGCCACGACTGGATATCCGACGTCGTTCAAGCGTAGCGCGATATTCGCTCCCATTCGCCCAGTGCCGACAACGCCGATCTTCACGACAGCCCTATTGCAGCAGTCGCCCTCGCTTGCCCTGCAGTGCTTCTCAGAAGGCGCCTCCGGGCAATCTGCCCAACCTTGCATACCGGCGATTTCTCGCTTTGCCCCATCGGGGCACTACCTCGTTACCTAATAGGAGATTCAATGCGTACATCACGCGCCATTATTGCTGCGGCGGTTCTGCTCGCAGCCCTCATTCCGGCCTCGGGTTTCGCCCAGGTCGAGAGCACCCCAATCCCCGCGCCGCACAAGCCCGACTTTTCGTCGGTGAGCTTTTTAGTGGGGAGCTGGACCTGCTCGTCCAAGAGCTCGCGCCGTCCGCGCGCCTTTACAACCGTGTCCACGTATTCGCTAGATCCGACGGGCTACTGGATGGAAGAAACATCCACCACACCCAAGACGTCGTGGGTTCCGACGACGCTGAGAACTTGGGACAAGATCACGTACGATCCCGATGCTAAGCGTTGGGTTGACGTATCCTACGGCGACGGCGGCGGTTATGGGCTGTCGTTTTCGAAGGGCTGGAACGGCAATGAGATTGTCTGGCACGACGTCTCGTTCGTGGCCGGACCCGACATCAACAGTCAGACCGACATCACCACGACGAAAGTTAGCGCGACCAAGATGACGTCCACGTCGTCATTCACGGAAACGAAAACAGGTCGCCGTGTAACCGTCACGACGACCTGCATGAAGGGTTAGAGTCTAGCGGTCACCCCCCGTGTCGTCCTTCGACTTCGCTCAGGATGACACGGGGTGGGCCGTAACGGGGTGAGCTAGAACTCTTCTTCGGGGGGATTTTCGGTGAACGGAGTCTCCTCTTCATCCCCTTCGTAGGCGGGCTTTTCGTCCTCGTAGACGACGTCTTCGTCTTCTTCCTCGAGTTCGTAGCCTTGCGGGCCCTCGATTTCATCTTCGGGGGCCTCTGCCTCGTCCTCGAAGACCTCTTCGGCTTCGATCTCCGCAACCGGCGCTACGACCGGCGGTGCGATGATCGGCGCGCTTGCATCGAGCGGTTTGCTGTCGTCGATTTCCTCTTCTTCCTCTTCCTCGACCTCGACCGGCGCTTCGGCAACCGCTTCGCGCGTTGCGACCACGGTCTGCGAAACGGCGCTCTGCTCGTCGCCCATTAACAGCCCGTACTCGCGGCGCTCGCTCTCGCCCATCTCGTCTTCGGGCGTCTTGATGTCGACCTCTTCGCGATTCTCGGTGAGTACCTTCACATCGAGCGCAAGCGATTGCAGCTCTTTGATGAGCACCTTGAACGACTCCGGAACGCCCGGTTCCATCACGTTCTCGCCCTTGACGATCGCCTCGTTGGTCTTGACGCGTCCGACGCCGTCGTCGGACTTCACGGTAAGCAGTTCCTGCAGCGTGTACGCTGCGCCATAGGCTTCCAGCGCCCAGACTTCCATCTCACCGAAACGCTGACCGCCGAACTGGGCCTTGCCGCCAAGCGGCTGTTGCGTGATCATCGAGTATGGACCGGTCGAGCGCGCGTGGATCTTGTCGTCGACCAAGTGCGCTAGCTTGAGCATGTAGATCATTCCGACAGTGATCGGCCGAGAGAAACGCTCGCCACTGCGACCGTCGCGCAGCCATGTCTTGCCGTCGGCCGGAAGACCGGCGTCCTGCAGCCACTCGGCGATGTCCTCGGCGTGCGCACCATCGAACACCGGCGTCGCCACGCTCATACCGAGCATGCGTGCCGCCCAGCCCAGGTGCGTCTCCATGATCTGTCCCAAGTTCATCCGCGACGGCACGCCGAGCGGGTTGAGCACGATGTCGACCGGCGACCCGTCCTCGAGATATGGCATATCCTCTTCGGGCAGCACTTTGGCAATGACGCCCTTGTTGCCGTGGCGCCCCGCCATCTTATCCCCTTGGAGAATCTTGCGCTTTTGCGCGACGTAGACGCGTACCAGATGGTTGACGCCGGGCGAAAGTTCGTCGCCGTTTTCGCGCGAGAAGACTTTGACATCGATGATCTTGCCCTTCTCGCCGTGAGGAACTTTCAAACTCGTGTCGCGAACTTCGCGAGACTTTTCACCGAAGATCGCGCG
>JBEKRW010000024.1:0-17304 GCA_049517595.1 Candidatus Cybelea sp.
TCTTGGCGATCTCCCAGCCCTTCTCTTGGAGGCTGCGCCCCATGGCCGGCAGTAGGTCCTTCATCGTCCAGTCCAACTTCTTGCCCAGGGACGGACGGCGCCGCCCAAACGGCGAGTAGTTGTACCATCCAACGATGTCGCAACCGCCGCTGGAATAGTTGGCCGCGGTGCCCGGATCCCAGTTGACCTTTCCGGGTTTGGCCACTCCGGCACCGAATCCGCAGATCGCGAGCCGGCCGGGCGTCTTTGCAACGATCAGTGCGTGAATCTTTGCGAGCAGGTCGCGGGCGCTGCCCGGATCCCAACCCGGCCAGTCGTCGAGCACCCAATAGGCCGCAACGTACTTGCGATCGGCGTCGCGCTCGAGCAGCGCCGTAACGTCGCGTAAGACGACGGCTTCATTTTTGATGTGAGGGTCTTCGTCGATGCGGCAGTAGTAGTTTTGCGAGTAGCTGCTAGGGGGCGGCTTTACGGTATGCGTCCGATGGCACTCCCAATAAAACAAGATTCCGGAAATGCCGGCGTCCACGACGTCGATCGAGTGCGCCCGCAACGCCGCTTCCAGCGCGCTCTTGGGCGCCGGGGATCCGTCGTAGAGAATCGTCGCGTTGATGCCTTCGCTCGCGGCTTTTGCCGCTCGCTTCGGCGTATCGACGCTAAAGCCGATGATCGAATGGATTTGGAGACCGCGCACCTGCGCGGATCGGAAGGACTCCGGCGGTACGGCGGGCGGCTGCGCCGCCGTACAACCGGCAACTGCGAGTGTCGCGACGAGCGTTAAATAGCCGCGCACGTCTCTCCTTACATTTTATGTACGAACGTAGTCGTGTCGGGACCGATGCCGCTGATCTCGATAATTGCATCCGTTTTGGCCATCGCGTAGTGGGGAAGACTGGCCGGAACCGAAACGATGTTACCCGGACCCAGGGTCATCATCTTGGCCTCGTTCATCGTCTCTCCGACCCCGAACATCATCACGCCGCTGATCACGGTGACGGTCTCACGCATCGCGTGAAAGTGCGCGGGCACGCGCGTACCGGCTGGAACCTTCAAAAGGTAGGCGTAATATCCGCCGGGCCCAGTCGGATTGCCGACGATCGGCGCCATCTGCGTCCCCTTCAAGGGGCTCGCTTGCCAGGCGACGTCCTGCGAGTTGACGACGACCGGGGTGCTAGCGGCCGGCGCCGTCGCGCAAAGGGCGGCAAACGCCGCGGCCGTCAGTAGACATCTCAAGAGCATGCTAGTTACCTCCTGCTTTGCTTTTCGGCAGCAGGCGGTCCATCTACTTGGCGTGCGGGGCCATAATCGCAGCCAGCATGTCCGGCGTGCCCTCGATGCGCTCGAGATGCGGGTAACGCATGCCGTCGTGGTAGTCGAGCGACAACGTCTGGAACCACCCAGTTTGCGAGGTAATGAGCGAAATCGGCGCGCTGGAGTGCTGCGCCTTTTTGAGCGCGTACAGCAAGACGGCTCCGGAAAACTCTTGGTTGTTGACTGCGAGAATTTGCATTCCGGGTGCAAGCCCGGCGCGCCAGGCCGCAGAACCTTCACGAACGTCCCGCACGGTGCCCTTGGCACTTAGGCTGGCACCGTAGGAATACCATCCCGGGATCCCGTGGTTATCGGCCTCGTATGCCGTGATGAACACGTTGGGTTTTTCGCTGTAAACGAACTTCCATCCGGCGCGCGCGAGCTCGTCAGACGGCGGGTGGACGCTCGTGCGATAGACGTACGTTTCAAAAAATGCGTGCCAGTCGTACGGCTCGACTTCTTGGAGCAAGGCCTCGATCTCCGCGCGCGTATAGGTTTTCACGATCGGTCCGGTTAGCACCGGCTCCGTGTACCGATGCAAGAACGTATCCAGCGAGCGCGCGCCGTGCGAGCGCTCGCGAATGATGGTGTCGACGTCCAGCCAAAGCAGCTCGCCCTCGGTATAAAAGTCTCCGGCGTTGCGCCGGATTGCCCCGTAGTCGCCGCGCGCGAGAAAGTAATAGGGTGCGCCCGTTGTGAGATCGACGAGGGGCGTCGTCGCGCGACCGGTCTCGGTATCCATTGCGCCGTACAGGGTCGCGACCAACTCGGGGTACTGCTTGGGCTCGCGAATGCCGGCGCGAAACGAAAGCAGGTCGCCTAAGTATTCATTCATGCCCTCGTAAACCCACAGCAGATCCGTCAGCTGGGGAACTTGAAAGTTCGGCGTCGTCAGATCGGCCGGCCGGCGGTACTTCCCGTTCCACGAGTGCGAAAACTCGTGCGTTATGAGATCGCCGCCCGAAAGCGATTCGTCCGGATCGGTGAGGAAATCTTCGGAAGCCCGGTCGTCGCTGGACTGATGGTGCTCGATGCCCTCGTCACCGACCGCGTCGCTGAGCGTCAGTAGCGCGTGATAGTCGGCGAAGTGGCGCGAGCCGTACAAGGCGAAGGTCTCATCGGGTACGCGCTGGTACGCGCGCAGCAACTCCGCTGGAATATCGAGGTCCTGCGGACGATCGGCGAATGCGTCCAACTGGACGAACGCCGAGCCCTCTTGCCACAAGTTCCACTTCTGCACGAAGCGCCCCATGTCGAGCGGCGAGTCAACCAGCACGTCGAGCGGCGTCACCGCGAAATCGACGCGATTGCCGCTTTGCGTCGCGCCGCGCAGCGCCGTCGCGAAGTCCCACCCGGGAGGCAGCACGATGCTAGGCTTGACGAAATAGTGATGCGAGTCGATGCCCTCTTGGTAGAGTAAGGCTCGATTCCAGTTCACGATTGCCAGCGAGTGGGTCGACATCACGTCGCCGGGCGCGTTCATCAACACGTAAAAGTCTGCGTCGATCGCGCCGGCGCCGGCCGGAACGTCGACGTGGAAGGCATAGAGATCGTTGGGATCGCGGCGCCAGTCCAGCGGTTCACCGCCGGCGGAGATGCGCAGCGCGGCCAGATCGTTGAGCGGGCCCGTAGGGCCGTGCTCCCCGGGGATCCATTTGGGGTAGACGACCGTAAAGCTCCCGGCGCTCGCCGGTATCCGTTCGCGGACCTCCATCATGCCGTCGCCCGCGCGCGAGGCGTCGAGAACGAGCGTCGCGGGGTCTTGCTGGCCGGCAAGCGACGGCTTCGCGACGAAATCGGCGGCCGCGGCGCCGGAAGGCGTGAGGAGCGCCAGGAGAATCAGGGGGACGTAAGGTCGTAGCACCACAGGCGGCTTCGCACAGATTATGGCACCCCCCTGGACGGGCGCCGGCAGGTCCGCCGGTAGAGAACCACCAAGAGCCTATCGCTCTTTCTTCCTTCCTTATCAAACGGAGGTCGCTCTACCACGTGAAGATCGTGGTGACGATTAAGCTCGTCCCGAATCCGAACGCCGAAAAGCGAATCGACCCGCAAACAAAGCGACTCGTACGCACCGGCGTTGAAACCGTGCTCAACCCCTACGATGAATACGCGCTCGAGGCGGCGTTGCAACTCAAAGAACGCGCGGGCGGCGATACGACCGTCACGATCTTTTCGATGGCGCCGGATTCGTTGAAAGAGGGGCTGCGCAGAGCGCTGGCTATGGGGGCCGACGACGCCGTCGTGCTCAGCGACGAAGCGCTCGAAGGCAGCGACGTTTCGGCGACGGCCCGCGCCATGGCGGCGGCACTTCGGACGCTGAAGTTCGATCTGCTCGTCGTCGGGGGTCTGACAGACGACAGCAGCACCGGTGCCGTTCCAGGTGCGCTCGCCGAGCATCTCGGCCTGCCCTGCATTACCAACGCGCGTAAGGTCGACATCACCGGCGACGCGATCGAAGTCGAGCGTGAAACCGATTCGGGCTATCAGACGGTTCGCGGTCCGCTGCCTGCGCTGCTCACGACCGCGCTTACCTTCGGCGAGCCCCGCTATGCATCGCTCAAAGGCATCATGGGCGCCAAGAAAAAGAGCATCGCGACGATCTCGTTGGGCGACCTGTCACTCGACCGTCCGGTAGGCACGAACGGCTCGAAGACTGAGCTGCGCAGTTTCGCGCCGCCCGCGGTTCGCGGTAAAGGCAAGGTTGTCGAGGCTAGCGACGGGCTTTCGGGCGCGCAGGCGATCTTTGATTTCCTCGCTGAGAAGCGGCTGGTCTGAGCGTGAAAAACGTCATCGCTTACGCAGAACAACGGCGCGGCGAGACTCGCAGGGTTACCTTCGAGTTGGCCAGTGAGGCCGGCAAGATCGCCGCGGCGCTGGGGGGTAAGGCGCACGCCGTCGTCTTGGGACCGGGCTCGCAGCAGTTGGCCGGCCAGTTGAAGAGCTATCCGCTCGACACGATATTTCTCAACGAAGACGCCGACGTCGAAGCCTTTCTGGTCGACCCGATCGTCGATTATCTCGAAGCGGCGGCCCGAATCGCCGGCCCTTCCTTGATCCTGATTCCGAATACGCTCTCCGGTCGGGACGTTGCCGGGCGTCTCATGGTTCGTTTGGACGCCGGCATGGTTGCCGACGTCGTCGAGTTGGAGCTCGACGGAGCCGCCGTCGTCTGCACCTCGCCGAAGTTGGGTGGCGCGCTGATCACGCAGTGTGCCCTACGCCCCGCCGATTACGGCATTGTGACCGTTCGGCCGAACGCCTTCACAGTAGAGCCCGGGGGAGCCGGCGCCCGCGTCGAGCCGCTCGCCAAACCTGCGGGTAAGAGCTATGCGGCCGTCGTCGAGCACGACGTCGAAGAGGGCGCCGGCGAGCTTGCGCTCGAGGAAGCCCCCGTCGTTGTTGCGGGCGGGCGAGGGCTCGGCGGGCCGGAACCTTTTGAAACGTTGCTGAAGCCTCTGGCACGGGCTTTGGGCGGTGCCGTCGGCGCCTCGCGGGCCGCGGCCGACGCCGGCTGGGTGCCCTATAATCTTCAGATCGGACAGACCGGAAAGACGGTTACGCCGAACCTCTACGTCGCCGTCGGAATTTCCGGTGCGATACAACACAAAGTCGGAATGCGTGCTTCCGGAACCATCGTCGCGATCAATAAGGACGCGGCGTCGCCGATTGCCGAGTTCTCCGACCTGCTGGTTGTCGGCGACGCTTTCCGTATCGTTCCCGAACTGACGAAACTTGTCGAAACCGCTAAAGGAAATCTTTCTTGAAACGAATCTCACTGATCGCACTGATTGCGCTGGCCTTCGGGCTCGGCATCGCTACGACGACGCCATCCGCGCAAGCCGGCCTGTTCGGAGGAGGGAAATCCGGAACGCCGAGCCCGTCTCCGTCGCCCTCCGCCTTGCCGACGGCAAGCCCCGAACCGCCGTCCATCGCGATTCCGCGTTTGACGGCGAAACTTAAAGCGAATCCGACCGATCAGCTTGCCATGGCGCAGCTCGCCGCCGAGTACCTTCAAGTGAGCCGCCCCGATGTTGCGATTCAGTATACCCAGCATCTGCTGCAACTCGGTGATAAAACGGCACAGGTTTACTACTACGATGCCCTCGCGCAAGAGCAGCTCGGCAACGGCGCCGGCGCTTTGGCCGACCTGGAGGAAGCCTCCAATCTCGATCCAACGAATTTGGGCGTGCTCGCGTCCCTGGCCGATCTGTACATCCGGGCGGGGCGGCCAAACGACGCCGAGCGTATCGCACGGCGGGCCGTCACATTCAACAAGACCGATCCGGGGGCGCTGATGACACTCGGAAGCGTCTATGCTGCCGAACAGCACTACGACGATGCCCGCGCACAGTTCGAAGCGGCACTCGTGCTGAACCCAAAGGACCCCGCGCCGATCTTCCAAATCGCGACGACCTACGCGCAACAAAATAACATCGCAATGGCGTTGCAGACGATTGCACGGGCGTTGGCAATCGATCCCCGCAGCATTCAAGCCCTCGTCTTTAAAGCCGACCTTTACGCGCGCGAGCACGACGACGCGCACACGAGCGAGGCGTACGACGACGCGGTAGTCGCGGCTGCGACCGACGACGAAAAAGTTGCCATTATGATTCGTAAGGCCGCGTATTTCGTGCAAGAAAAGAAAGACGCGCAAGGCGTCGCGATCTTCGTGCAAATGACGCAATCCTTCCCGAAGGTCGCCGCCGGCTTCGCCGCTTTCGGCGACTACTACGCGTCGGTCCACCAGTTCGATAAGGCGATCGCGCAATGGCAAGCGGCGCTTGCTATCGATCCGAACCAGTCCGGTGCGTTGCTCGGCATGGGCGAGGTGGCGATGCAAAGCGGCCGCCTCAACGACAGCATTTCGTACCTGCGCCGATACACGCAAGTCTCGCCCGACGCCCAGGGTTTTGCGATGCTGGGCCAGGCGTATTCGCGCGTCCGCGATTACTCCGGCGCGCGCGATGCCTGTGGGAAGAGCTTTGAGATTCAGCGCTCCCCGGCGACGCTGAGCTGCGTTGCCGGTGCCGACTTCGAGTTACGGAACTATAAGGAAGCGGCGCAGATTTTTGACGCTCTAAATACCGGTGCGCACAACTTTCTCGATGCGAATCCGCCGCTGCTCTATATGGCCGCAAAAGCGTATGCGAGTTCGAACCAATGCTCGAAAGCGGTCGCCGCGTATAAACGGCTGCTGCCGATGATGAAGAAGGGTACGAAGGACTACGCAGCGGTGCAAAAGGCCGCGGCGGATCCCTGTAAATCGCCAACCAATAAGAAGTCGGGCTGAAGTTCGTCGTCGATCCCCTTTACGGGGATCATCTGCGCAACGTCGTCCATCCCGAGCGACCCGACCGCGTTGAAGCGGTTGCGCGCCGTCTGGCAGCCCGCGGCGTGCTCGGCGACCGCCTTGCCGCTCGCGATGCCGGCGACGACGAGATTCTACGCGTGCACGCCCAGAGGTATCTCGAGCTGGCGCGACGCGAGGCGGAAGGCGCTTTCGAGGCGCGCTATCTTTCCACCGGCGATACGCTGGTGGACTCCAGTTCGTTTCGCGTGGCTCGCCGAGCGGCCGGCGGCGCAATCGAGGCTGCACTCGCCAGTAGTGTAGGCAAAGAGGCGGTCTTCGCGTTGGTGCGTCCCCCGGGGCATCACGCCGAACCCGATCGCGGCATGGGTTTCTGTCTCTTCAACAACGTCGCGATTGCGGCGCGCGCCTATCAGGCCGGTTTTGGCGGCCGCGTTCTCGTCGTAGACTTCGACTACCATCACGGAAACGGCACGGAGGCGGTCGCGGGCGCTGGGCTCTCCTATATTTCGACCCACGCCTTTCCGGCCTATCCTGGAACCGGAGCGCGGAGCTATCACCGCTCCGGGGATTTGATCGTCAACGCTCCCTTGCCGGCTACCGGCGTCTCGAGCGAAGCGTTCGTCGCGGTGTGGCAGTTTCTGTTGCCCGAGGTCGCGCGCATCGTGCGTCCGGATTTACTGATCGTCAGCGCGGGATTCGATTACGTCGCCGGGGACAGCGTGGGGGATCTCGGCGTTGACGTGGATGTGGCTGCGCCGCTGGCGGCGGTAATCCGTGAGGTTGCGGCCGAGCACTGCGGCGGAGCGGTCGCGTACGTGCTCGAGGGCGGGTATGGCATCGAGGCACTGACCCGCTCGATCGCGGCTATTGCGGCCGTGAGCGACGGCGCGCAGCCGGAGTTTGGAACGGCCGACCGCGGCGCGATCCCTTCGGACTTGAGCCAAGCGTTGCGCGCCTTTCTCAAGGAAGCATAACAGCGAGTGCGAACTAGCTCGCTTTAACGACGGGTGAAAGCCCGAAACCGTGCGCTCTTTTGAAAACTTCAGGAGGTACGCTATGATACGGAGATCACTCCGGCATCTCGTTACCGCGTTGACGCTGCTCGTTGCATTCGTTTGCCAGGAAACATGGGCACTGGCCGGCGTGACGGGCGGCCTCACGGGAAGCATCAGCGATGCCGACACGTCTGCTCCCGTTGGAGGGGCGCAGGTTACCGTAACGAGCCCCTCGCAGTCCGCCACGACTACGACGGACGCCGCGGGGCATTTCGGGTTTCTGACGCTCGCACCGGACACTTACACGATCACTGTCTCAAAGAGCGGTTATCAACCGGTGAGCGTTCCCGGGCAGGTCGTTTTCGCCGACACCGTTCAATCCGTCCCGGTGCGCGTGGTCAAGACGCTGCGGACGATCGCACGCGTTACCTCGACCGCGGGCAGCGCTTTGGTTAGGTCCGGCACGACCGCTGACGTTTATTCAATCAACGCCGCAACGCAGGCCTCCACCGCCGCGCTGGGAGGCGGCGGACTCATCAATCAGGCCTATTCTGCGATTTCTACGGTTCCGGGCGCCTACGTCATTCCAAACCAGACCGGCTACTACGCCACAATCAATATCCGCGGCGGCGACTACGACCAGGTCGGTTACGAGTTCGACGGCGTACCGGTCAACCGTTCGTTCGACAACTACGCGTCGAGCTCGGCCTCGTCGTTGGGCAACGCAGAAGTCCAAGTCTATACCGGCGCCAATCCCGCGAACTCCGAAGGCCAAGGCCTCTCCGGCTTCGTCAATCAGGTCATTAAGACCGGAACCTTTCCCGGCTACGGGACGGCGAATCTCGGAATCGGAACGCCATCGTTCTATCATCGAGCGGCAATCGAAGTCGGCGGATCGACGCCGGACCGGCTCTTTTCGTACTACGTCGGCATCGCCGGCCTGAACCAATCGTACAACTACATCAACGGTAATAACGGCTCGGAGTACGACAATTGGCTCGGTCCTGTGAACGGCATCGTCGGCAATCCTCTCGGCGTCAAACGCGCGGATCTCAACCCGTATAGCCAAGGGTTTGCGCCCGGGTGGTCGCTATTTTACGGCGGCCTGGGCAATACGTATTTCCCGCTCGGACCGGTTAACTGGCCGAACAACGACGCGTCTCTTGGGACGGCGTCGATCTACGGGCGCGACACGGTCGTCAACCTCCACATCGGCATTCCGCATCGCAACGACGCGGGTCGCGACGACATCCAGCTGCTTTACGACGATGAGTCGCTGAAAAATCAATTCTACTACGGTGCCAATGACTTCGCCTCGTCGTTTTGCACCGGACAGGCCGCCCTCTCGGGAGCCAATTGCATGTACGCCGTCAACGGCGAGACGCTCTCGACGTTGACCGCCGGCGGGGTTCCGTACGGGACATCCGTCCCGGTGACGTTCACGAACACCTACACCTGGGGGTGTGGATCGTCCGTCGGCAAAACGTTTAGCCCCTCGGGGCTCAACAGCCTAGGGGGATGCGTGAAGCCCTACGGTTTTCCGAACGGCACCAACGTCGGCTCGCCGACGAATCCTTCGGTAATACCGGCCGGATCGCCGGATAATTCGTACAACGACACCGCCATCACGAAGATCCAGTACACGAAGAACTTCGGCTCGACCGCGTTTCTTCGTCTCTACGGCTTTACTTTCTACAGCGACTGGTTCCTCAATGGCCCCTACAATACGGGCTTTTGCTACTTCTTCTGTCCGCTTGCACCCGACTACGAGTTGAACACGCACTCGCGGGGCCTCAGCCTCGAGTTCCAAGATCAGCTCAACGCGCAGAATCTGCTCACGGTTGCGGGTTCGTTCACGACGGCGCGAATCGTGCGTGACAACAACGGTTTCTATAACCTCGGCAGTGAAGGCAACTATGCCAACATCGTAAACGCGAAGGACCCATACGGCGGGTACTGCTTCGCAGCGCCGCCCTACAACGGGCCAAGCGACGTAGCCAACTGCCACGGAACCATGGTCCCTCTCGGTCCGGGCTACAGCGTAGCGCCTTTTAGCGGAACGACCTCAAGCGGAATGAAGTACGCAGAAACGTGCGCCATTCCGGGCAAGCCGCAAGACGGCAGCGCCTGCACGTACATGATCTCGGAGGACGGGCTCAACGGAACCTATAGTGGCACCATCCCGAACTTCTATGGTGCTTCTATTACCGACCAGTACCGCCCGACGGACAAGTGGCTGTTGAACGTCGGCATCCGGCTCGATAGCTTTGGTTTCGTCGGTCAGAACACAACTGCGCCGCCTCTCGGCGGCTCGGTCGCCGCGCGGCAGTTCTGGTTCAACGCCTATAATCTAGACAACTGCGTGATCAACTCGAGCGGGGCGCCGGAAGCCAATCCGAGCCCGGGAGCAGCGTGCCCAGCGGGCTCGCACGCGGCCAACGTGCAAAACGCTCCGGCGAACTTTACGTACAATATCTACCAGCCTCGCGTCGCCGGAACGTATACGTCGAATCCCAACGACGTCTTCCGTTTCTCCTACGGCCGCTATACGGAGGCGCCGAACACGGCTTTCGAGCAGTACAACACGCGCCAGGAGGATCTGGCGGATTACATCGGATCGCATTTCCTGCAGTTCGGCCGTAACAGCCCCGGCTATCCGATTCTGCCGCCGACCTCGATCAACTACGACCTCTCGTGGGAACATCATGTAAACAAGACCGACTGGTCGTTCAAGCTCACGCCGTTCTTGCGGCAGACCCAAGATCAAATCCAGCAGTTCTTCTTGATCCCGCAAAATGGGTTCGTCTCCGGCCTAAACGTCGGAAGCCAGCGCAGCGAAGGCGTCGAGTTCCAGCTGCAAAAGGGTGACTTCTCGCGCGACGGCATTTCCGGACTGCTGTCGTTTGCCTACACAAACTCCTACGTCCACTACGGACCGATCGCCGCGGGTGCGTCGGGATCGACGGTGCTCGCGCCGATCAACAGCTCGATCGCTCAATACAATGCTTACACGAAATACTGTACGATGCATCCGGGCGGGCCGAACACCATGTGCGGAGGTAGCACCACGGGAAACGGGCCGGCGAACGCGTGCTACAACAAGAATGGAATGCCGGAGGCACCGCTGCCGGGCGGCGGCTGCAAAGCGGGTTATATCGCGAATCCCTATTGGAACGCAGCTCCGCAAGCGCTCATCAACACGGGGCAGAACTTCCCGACGTACGATACGTTCCCGGGCTCGCTCGGGCTCGCGGCGCAAGGCTTCGGCTCACCGTACGTTGGAACGCTGTTGGTGAACTACAAGCACCAGCGGTTCGCAATAACGCCGTCGATGCAGTTTCAAGGTGGTGGCAAGTATGGCATTCCGATTACCGAGGCGGGCATCGACCCCGCGAGCGGTTGCGGTCAGCCGCTCTTCGGCGACCGTTACAATGCATCAAAGTGCCTGGGCGTCGTCGACATTCCGAATCCATATACCGGGGTGTTCGATCCAATCGGCGCCTTCACGGAGCCCAACGAGCTGATCGCCAACTTGCAGCTCTCCTACGACGTTAGCCCACGGATCCAGCTCGTCGGACAGCTCACCAATATCGTGAACTACTGTTGGGGCGGTACGCACACGCCATGGACCTTCAACGACGGCAACATCTGCTCTTACTCGAACGTGCAGGGCACCGTCTATCCCGTCGCACCATACGGGACGCCGGGCGCGATCGTCAATCCGCCGGGATATCCCGGCTCGCAAATCCAGCCGTTTCGGAAATACCCCTACGAGCCGCAACTGGGGCCGGCGATCATCTCAGCGCTAAACGGCTCGTATAAAACGCCGCTCCAGTTCTACCTCACGGCAAATCTCAAACTGTAAGCGATAACGCGCTTAGCAACCGCGCAGGCCTCCGCCGCATGGCGGGGGCCTCGCTCTTACGGCGTGATTGCGGTGGCGATGCGTTGGAGCTCGGCCTTGCCCAGCTGGCCGGCCAGCGTGTAGTAGAGGGTTCCGTCGTTCCAGGTTAACAACGCGACGGCGCCGTCTTCGGCGTATTGTGCCGTGTGGCCGCCCACGTCGAGTGCGTCGGGATGGAGCGGAGCCATATTGGGAGTTACCGCGGTTGCGGTTTCAAAGAGCGATACCGTCCGTATGCCGTCGGAGTACAGAAGCTGAACCGTTCGGGTGCCGTGCAGCTCGACGAGAGCGCCGTCGATCGGCGAGAAGCCGTCGGGCAGAGCCGGTTTTCGCGCGGCGAAGCCGGAGTTGCGAACGACGTCATCCGGATCGTTTGAAGACCCGTTCACTTGCTGCGGTGGCACGACGGAGTAGCCCTTGGGAAGGTCGAACGCGGCCATCGAGACGGGCACGTAACGCACCTGCTCGAGCCGCGTCTCGCTGATTACCGCACCGCCGGCGTCGAACTCTTGTTTATCCAGCACGATCTTCGTTTCGCGATCGACCCGCACGAACATCGCTGGCCGGTTGGTGCGCTTGTTGATCAGAAGAGCGTCGATCGTCGGCCGGCCGCCGAACGTCCCGTTGCCGCGCGACGCTGCTCGGTAGTTTGCGCGTATCAGGGCTTCACGGTCGCGCAGCGCGGGGCCGGCCGTGAGGGCGGGATCGCTTCGCGTGGTGACGATGCGGTGACTCTTTGGATCGATCGAAAACGTGACGTTTCCCTTGACGATCTCGGAGTCGCCCAAGAATTGTGGCGGCGAACTGTACGTGCGCCGCGTAAGGCCGGGTGCGCGATGCTCTACGCGATACATCGATGTCGTGGTGGCGCCGCCTGCCGTTCGCACGATTTCCACGACGCCGGTGTACGAAATGGCGGACGGCGCCGCGAGAACTTGCGAAAGCAGCGGCATATCGTCGGGGCTCTGCGAGCCGGCGGCAGCCGGCGTTAGGCTGCAGGCGAAGAGGGCCAGCGCGGCGAGGCTAGCGTGTCTTAGCATCGTTGGCCAACGTTTGCGGTATAGGATCGTCTTCTGAAAGTGGCGTCGCAACATCGAGGGTGGCGTGATTCTCAACGTAATAGGCGGCGTCAATGGTCGCGGCGTGCGCCGGACCGTGCGCGACTTTGAAGCTGAAGAACAGAAACGCCGCGATGGCGATGGCCACCGGCACGGCAATCGCCGGGCGAAGCGCAGCGCTAAGTTGTTCCCATAGCGACGGCGGGCGGTTTCGCACCTGTTCCCATATCCGAGAAACAACGGCGGCCGGCAGCTCACGTTCCTGCGCAAGCGCGTGGGCCCGCAAGACCTTGGTAAGCGAGGCCTCCGCATCGCGAGCATCGGCACATTCGGGGCAAGCGGCAATATGCGCCGCAACAGCGGCGCTACGAGCTGCCGGCAGCTCTCCGTGCAGATAATCGACGATTTCGTCGGGCGTCAGATGCATTTCACTCATGATGGCGATTTCATATGATGATTCAGGAGGCCACGCAGCTGTCCACGAGCTCGGTGAAGGCGCGAGCGCACCGTTCCGACGGTGCAGCCAACGATCTCCGCGATCTCTTGGTAGCTGTACCCTTCAACGTCGGCGAGCAGCACGATCTGTCGCTGTTCGGTCGCCAAGTCAGCAAGTGCCTTTGACACTGGTTCGCTGAGTTGACTTTCGACGTATTCCTCGATTGGCTCGACTGCGAGGGGGCGGCCGCCACCGTATTCTTGGAGCTCATGATCTTCCGGAATCTCCTCTTGATAACGTCCCTTACGGCGGCGAAGTTCGTCGCGATGAAGATTCGTGACGATTCGATAGATCCAGGAGAGGAAAGATGTCCCCGGTTTAAAGCTGCGCCACGCACGAAAGACGCGAATAAAGGCTTCTTGGGTAAGGTCGCGGGCATCCGCCTCATTTTGGGTTAGGCGGTAGGCGTAGTTGTAGGTCGCCTTGCCGTATTCGTTGATGGCACTCTCCAAGAAAGCCGTCTGTTCCATCGAGCGGCTACGCTTCCGTGCTCCGCTCGCAAGCTCCGCTTAGCTTCGCGAGGCCCAGAGGACTCGCGCGACCGCCCACATGCCAAGGACGGCGAGGACGGTCAGGAACGTGAAAAGTGAGAGTTCCAGCAACGCGATTCCGGCGAATTGGCTGCCCCCGCAAATCGCCACTGCGCCGGCGATCAGCGCGAGTTTGAATCGTTCGAATGGATTGGCTGCCAATCCGGAAACCGACCGGGCCGTAGCGAGGACCTCCGCGGGGTCCCAGCCGCCGGTTTGCACGATCGAGGCGACGCGGCCCGTCGGCGCGACGATGAAAAGCTTGTCGTTGTGAAGAAAGTCGTCGGTGCTCAGACGCATCGAACTGATGCGGAACTCGTCGAGAAGACGCTGAACCGTCGAACCCGTACCGGTCAGCAGCGTCCAGCTTCCCGTTCTGGCGCCGTAGGACGAGGCGTAGGCGCGCAACACTGCCGGCGAATCGTATGGCGGGTCGAGGGTTATCTCTGCCAAAGCAAATCGCTTTGGATCGAGCCGGCTCTGCATGTATGCGAACTTGCCACTAATTGCGGGGCAGAGATCGCGATCGGGACAGCGCGTGAAGACGAATGAGAGCAGCACCGTCTTTCCGGCGAATGCGCGATCGAGCACGACCGGGTCGCCGTCCTGATCGACCAGCTCCCCCGGCGGTAACGTGCTTCCAATCTCGATCGGGACGATACGCCCGGAATCGGGCAGGCCGGGCGCAAAGACCGCCGCGGGTACTGGATCGACCAGCGTCGGCGGTGACGTCGACGGATCGAGCAGCGCATCGACGCTGGTTCCGCTGCGAAAGCTCGCCGGCCGGGCGAAGGCATAGCGCCGTATTTCTGGCGGCATCATCTTGGGGACCGCGTCAGTGCGCACGATCGACGTGCGATCGCCAAGCGTATCGATCACGACACCGTGAATCGGGATGAGCGCAAGCAATGCCGCGAGCAGCATATGCCTATTGTACATCCATGAGAACAGGGGTTCGCCGAGATTGAGCACAACGAAGGGATCGGTGAATGCTGCCGTCCTTATTCTTCGGGTTCTTTTGGGTGGCGTGCTCTTGGCTGCCGGGGGGCTAAAAGTCGGCCACGCGGCGAGCCTCGCCGCGAGTATTGCGGACTTTCGGCTGCTTCCCGCGGCGGTCGTCGGCCCGCTTGCGCTGGCACTACCCTACCTCGAGTTACTTCTGGGAGCCTATCTGATCGCCGGCCTCTTCACTCGGGTCGCCGCCTCGCTGGCGGCACTCGAGTTCTTGATTTACGCGTTGGCGATTGCCTCAGCCGTGATGCGCCGAATCCCGGCCGGTTGCGGCTGCTTCGGCCCGAAAGACACAGCCGTCGCCGATTGGCCGCACGTCGTCTTCGATCTCGGGCTTGCTACGGCGAGCGTCGTCGTCGCCTACGCCGCGCCGGGCGCGCTCGCGATCGACAGAATGTTTCGCCGCGTATGAATCGGCGAATGCTTGCGGCCATTACGACCGTCATCGTCGCCGCCATCGTTGTGGCGGCGTTACTCGTCTATTTCAAAGGGCCGACGCACGGCTCGGTGCAGGCTGCCTCGCACCCGCCCGTCGTCGGCAAAGCCCAGCAAGGTAAGACTGCTCCGCAGTTTGAGGTTGCGACGACGGCAGGCTACTTCGATTTAAGCAAAACGCGCAAGCCGGTCTTCCTGGAAGTCTTCGCGACGTGGTGCCCGCACTGCCAGCGAGAAACGGCGATCATCGACCGGCTCTACGCCAAGTATCGAAACCGCGTGGACTTCGTCGCCGTCTCGGGAAGCGATACCGCGATGGACGGCACCTCGGCCTCATCGGAACTCGACGTCCTCAATTGGATCCGCCAGTTCAACGTGAAGTATCCGGTTGCATACGATCCGCTTCTCAACGTCGCGGATCTTTATATGCAAGGCGGTTTTCCGACCATCGCCATCATCGGCCCCAACAAGAAGATCCGGTATCTCGATGACGGCGAAATTTCTTACGGCGACTTGGACGCCGCGCTCCAGTCGGCGCTGCGTCCTTCGACTGCGCTCAGGATGACAAAGAGCTGATCCTACGTTCCCGCAGGGAACGTGTAGTTCGGCGGCGAGACGAGCGGCGTCCCGACCTCGAGCACGATCTGTTGATGCGCGCCCAACGGAATCGCCCTGAGGTCGCCGTCGTACTTCAGGCCGTTGACGTACGCGGTAACGGTGCCTTTGAATCCCGCGACGTCGTCGGGTTGCAACGGTTGCCCCCAGATATCGAACAGCATGCCGAGCGTGTACGGGCCGCCTTGCGGAGGCGACAGATCGGGTGCCTCGATATGAATTACACCGCTCGCATCGTGGGTGTGAATCCAGTAAAGGCACGGACCTGCCGGATTCGGTGCGAATCCAATGTACTGCGGGACCTGGATTTGCTTGCCGTTATAGTAAATCGCGAGATGCGTGTGCACGTGCAACGTGGAGAACTCCATGGCACCGCAGCCGATGCCGTCGACCGTTTGACCGTGGCCGCCCTGCAGCGTATCCGGATACTTTTGCTTAAAGTATTTCGATCCGAGCGCCTGACCGGCGGCGAGCTCGATCGGCTTCTGGCTCGCATTGGGGCCGGGCGTCGGCGTCGCGTTCGCTTGTTGGATCAGACGATTCTGCCACCAGTTATAACTTGCGAAGGCAAGGATGATCGCCACGAACGCAACCCCGATGCCGATGTAGACCGGGCGCATTGGATCGCGTCGCGGGGGGGGAGCGGCGCCGCCGCGTCCTTGACGCCGGCGCTCGGCACGACTGGGTTGTGGCATGTTGTCCCTTCTACGACGGAGCCTTGAGCGGTGCGGCGATCGGTGCGTCGGAAATCTCGAGCGTCCGCTTTGGAATCAAATAGTTCGTAACATAGTCGGTGACGGCGTCGGCGAGCGGCGTACTCGGCCGGTCGTAGCCCGTCGCGCGCAGGCGTTCGACGCGCGCGCAGGTGTAATACTGATACTTGCCACGCAGTTCGTTGGGCATCTCAACGAACTCGATGCGCTCGGGCAGTTCGAGCGCGTGGAAGATCGGACGCACCAGGTCGAGCCAAGTTTGCGCGGAACCCGTGCCGACGTTGTAGAGACCGGCGGCATCCGACTCGGCCAAGTGCAGTGTCATCGCGACGGCATCTTTCACGTAAATGAAATCGCGCCGCTGTTCGCCGTCGCGATACTCGGGCCGGTAACTTTTGAAGAGCCGGACGCTGCCGGCCTCGCGGATCTGTTCGTAGGCTTTGTGGACGACGCTGCGCATATCGCCCTTGTGGTCCTCGTTTGGGCCGAAGACGTTGAAGTACTTCAGGCCGCAGATGCGCTGCGACAACCCCGTCCTGTTCGCGTACAGATCGAAGAGGTGCTTCGAATAACCGTAGCCGTTGAGGGGCCGCAGCACGTGCAAGTCGCATTCGTCGGAAAGCTCGGCTTCGAGCCCGCCGTACGTGGCCGCTGACGAGGCGTAGACGAAACGCGCCTGATGCTCGACCGCCCAGTGCGCCAAGTTCTTGGTGTATTCGTAGTTGTTGCGCAGGAGATATCCGGTATCGCGCTCGGTCGTTGCGGAACAGGCGCCTAAATGAAGGATCGTCGAGATCTTGCCGAGCGGGCCGCCGTTGGCCGCCCGAGCGGCAAAATCGTCGGCGTCGAGGCAATCGGCGAAGCGCAGAGGGACCAGGTGGCGCCACTTTTCCGTGGAGTCTAGCCGATCGACGACCAGGAT
>JBEKRW010000025.1:0-22060 GCA_049517595.1 Candidatus Cybelea sp.
GGCAAATGCGTGTAGTCGTAGTGGGTGCTCGAGGTGCAGCCTGCAAGCACGTACATCACGCTTGCAAGAAAAACGCGCTTCGCCGTGGGTTACAAACCTTTAGAACGATCGAACGTTCAGCAAACCGGCCGCCTTGAAGGCGGCGGCGATCCTCGGCGCATCGGCTCCGGCGTCGGGATAGAGCACGACCGCGTGACCGTCGGCGATCGCGTCGTCGAAGTTCTCGACCTCATCGCCGGGCACCGCGAAACCGGTGAGGTAATGCTTCGACTCGCCTTCTTCCGGAAAGAACGACTTGAATCGCGCTTCCGACCCGGTTAGTCCGGGAACGGCGGTTCCCCCCGAGTCGGCCAGCACGCCGGTGCCTCGGGTCATATCGTCGGAAAGCCCGGAAATGGATTCGGTTTCGCTAAAGACCTCAATGAAGTTGAGCGGTGAAGTTTCCAAATCGTCGCCGTCGCCGGCAAAAACCTTGACTTTTTCCAGGTCGATCTGCTGCGCCAAAAGCGCATTTTCGAGCGCCTTTACGTCGGAGTTGGAACAAATAACGATGACCAAACCAGCTGCCACGAGTTCGGGCTCCTTTAGCGGTTGTATGCCGTAACGGCGTCGGCAAGCCGTTCTACGCCGATGCGTATATTCTTCTCCGACGCGTTGGAAAAGTTGAGGCGCATGCCGTCGTGCACGTCGCGCCCGGGATAAAAACTGACGCCCGGCACGAAGACGACTTTTGCCGCCGCGCAAATGCGCAGCAACTCGGCCGTATCGACGTTTGGTACCGTCACCCACAGAAACATTCCGCCGGCGGGGCGCGTAAAGCGAACCCCTTCCGGCATGAATTCGGCGAGCGCTTCGGACATGACGTCGCGCCGGCGAGCGTACGTTTGCGCGATCTCGCGCACGTGCGCGTCGAACGCGACGCCGTCGCTAACGTACTGGTGGAAGACGTATTGCGTGAAGGTACCGCTATGCAAGTCGGCCCCTTGTTTAACCAGCACGATTTTTTCGCGAATCTCTTCGTCGGGAATGACGAGCCAAGCGATGCGCATGCCCGGCGCCATGATTTTGCTCCCGGTTCCCAAATAAATAATCGGCGCCGTCGTCTGATACGAGATAAGCAAGGGTAAGTCGCTGCCTTCGAATCGCAACTCGCAATAGGGGTCGTCCTCAACGATCGGCAGGCCGAAACGCTCGCAAATTCGCACGACGGTTTCGCGGCGCCGGCCCGAAAGCGTGCGGCCGGTCGGGTTTTGAAAGTTCGGCACGAGATAGAGCAGCTTGGGAAATGGATCGGCGTGTTCGAGCACGCGTTCCAGTGAGTCGGGCAGCAAGCCGTCTTCGTCGGTATCGACCGTGAGATACCGCGCCTGATAGGCGTCGAGGGCTTGAATTACGCCGAGATACGTGGGGTTTTCAAGCACGACGTGATCGCCCGGATCGAGAAAGATCTTCCCGATCAAGTCGAGGCCCTGTTGCGAGCCGTTGACGATCGTCACGCTCTCCGGGTCTATCGTCTTGCCGAAACGGCCGCTCAGACGTTGCGCTACCCATTGGCGCATCTCGGGTATGCCTTCGGTGACGCTGTACTGCAGCGCCGCGGCTCCTCGGCGCCGCATAACGACGCTTACCGCGTCGACGATCGCCTCAGTTGGAAAAAGTTCGGGCGCCGGCAGACCGCCGCCGAAAGAGATGACGTCAGGTTGTTGCGTGACCTTGAGCATCTCGCGGATCGTCGAAGCTCGCAAACGAGCCGTCCGCTCGGCAAACATTGCGGCTCGCGAGATCGTGGTCATCGGCCGGGCCGGCGACCCGAAGAGCTGCGCACTCCTAACATCTCATCTCGAAAAAGCCTAGCGGCACTATATATCCTCATGTGACAGGCCACCTAGTTTAGGCAGCGGTCATCGGTGGTCCGCTTATCGGGGGCTCGCCGGCCGGGGCAGTGAGCGATTCCCCCGCAACGGATAGGATGGTCGCCCCCACGCCGATCAGACCGACCAGGATGAGGACCAGCGTCCCGACGACCGGTACCAGCTCGGCCGCGGTGATCAGGGCGATTCCGCAGAGCCGCGCGACCAGTGGCGAGGGCGTCGTTGCGGGGCTAACCAGCTCGCAGAGGCGCCGCCCGATCAGCAGCGCGAGTGCCGCCGTCCCCAGAAAGGCGCTCGCGAGCAGAAAGACCATTTCGAGCAGGATCAGCGGGATGAGCAGAATCGTGATCGCCAGCAGCACGGCCAGCGGAATGATCGCGATGCAACCGATCAAACCAGCGGCGGCGCTAAGGCCGGGATGGCGTTCCAGGCGGTCCAAAACCATTCTCGTGCGCACCGGGAAGATGAGGAAAACCAGGAGCGCAAGCAGATTCCATGAGAGCCGCCACATCAGGCGGTGATCGGGAAGGAAGGGGTTATAGCCGGAGTCGGCCGGTGCCCAGGGGACTACCGCCTGCGTTACGGCCCCGCCGATTTGATTGACCTGCCCAGTAACGACGCCGCCCGGACGAGGGTCGTAGCTCCCGCCCACGACGTTGACGTCGCCCTCGACGATTCCCTCAACTGTCGCATCGCCGAAGATTACGGTGAGATCTCCGTCGACCACTTGCCCCGGCTCGACCACGACCGAGCCGAAATAGGTCCCGCCGTGGTAGATGGCTTGCGACTCCGCGAGGGCGGGCCGGGCCATGAGTCCGGCGGCCGTCAATGCGATCCCAAACGCGATGATCGTTCGACGAAGGCTCACGAGCGTGGACCCCGGGCCAAGTAGACGCTGAGGGCCGGGCGCAGGCGGCGGTAGCCGTAGACGATCCCGGCCAGAAGCAGAAGGTCGACGAGCAAGACGCCGGTGACCGCCGCAGCTGCGACCCCTGTCGCGGGGGCAACGGCCCGCAGGCCCGCGGCGACCGCGGCTAAGCCGCCCTCTCCCGAAGCGGCGAGCCGCTGGGCCACGGCCGCAACGCCACGGGCATCGAGCGCCGCGAATGCCAGAAGCGCCCAAGCGACGCAAAGATAGGCCAGCAGCGGAAGCCAAAGCGTCTTCCGCCGGCTGGGGTGCAGCGGCGCGGCGGCCGTCGCGGAGACGACGGCAGCCGTAAAATCCGAACCGACGCGCCCCGGCGATCGCGCGGTAGCCAGCAGGGCGTCAACCACCCGCAACTCCTCCAAAAGCGCATCGCAGGAGGGACAAGACTGAAGGTGCAGCGCGACGTCGCGCATCTGCCGGTGGCTCAGCGTCGCTTCGAGGTAGTCGTCGAGTAGCGCTTCACACGAGGAGCAGCGCATGCAAACCTCCCCGCTCCGGCGCTCGAGCCGGCACGCCGAGCGCCAGCGCCTCGCGTTCGCGCATCTTTTTCGTTAGCGCGATCTTGCCGCGATGGATCAACGTCTTTACGTTCCCTAGGGAGAGGCCCAGCGTGCTCGCGATCGTTTGATACTCCATGTTATCGAAGTAGCGCAGGGCCAACACCGTTCGCGTCCGGTCCGGGAGCTCGGCCAACGCGGCGCGCAGCTCGCGCTCGGCTTCCTGGCGCAGCAGGCCGCCGGCAGGATCCGCTTGGGGTGATGGATCGGCAAGCGCCGTCTCGAGCGTCTGCTCCTGCGGCAGTTCCTGCAGCTGCGGCGTTCGCTGCGATTTGGCGAGATAGGTGCGAATCACGTTCCGTGCGATCTGATAGATCCACGTCGAAAACTTCCCGAGTTGCGGGTTGAAGGTATTCAAATGCGCGTACGCGCGCAGGAACGTTTCCTGCGACAAATCCGCCGTTTCTGACGAATTGCGCACGGTCGCGCCGATGAAGTTCGCTATGCCGCGTTTGTAGCGGTCGACGAGCACGCCGAAGACCTCCCTTTCCCCGGAACGCACTCGATGCACCAGAGCTTCGTCGCTCTGATCACGGAATGCCATCCCCCCTCGATTCGGTTCCTTTGGCGGCTTCTACCTAGGCCGGAGCGAGTTTGTTACGGTCGCGCAGGGCGGCAAGGGGCGGATTGTGGGTGTCGCGGGGGGAGAGAATCGGGGCGATCTCACCGAGCGGCCACCTGATTCCCAATTCGGCATCGTTCCAGGCGACGCCGATCTCGCAGGCGGGATCGTATGGGGCGCTCTGTTTGTACCAGAAAATCGTACCGTCTTCGAGCGCTAGGAAGCCGTGAAGAAAGCCGCGGGGGACGTAGATTTGGCGACCATCGCCTGCCGTTAACGTCGTTCCGTGCCATTGCCCGTACGTGGCGCTCGTCGCCCGAACGTCTACGATTACGTCGTAAGCGCTGCCGCGCAGGACCGAAACGAGTTTGGCCATTCGCGCGTCGCCATGCAGGCCGCGCAAGACGTTACGCCGCGAGAGCGAAGAGTTATCCTGTACGAAAGAGTCCCCGATGCCGCACTCGCGATACCGTTCGAGCGAAAAAAGCTCCAGAAAGGAGCCTCGTTCGTCGGTAAATACGCGCGGCGTCAGCACCAAAGCGCCGGCAAGAGGTAAATTCTCCACTTTCATGAGAACGACGGTTCGATGAACGGTAGTGTGAGTCCACCGGGTACTTTCATGCTCCGCCGTGGACTCGAGCGGTTGCGGACCAGCGCCATCGTGAAGCAGAGCCTTCTCGTCTTTACCGCCGGGATGGTGCTCAACGTGTGCGGGTTCGCGGCGCACGCCGTTGCTAGCCGCGAACTCGGGGTCGCCGCGTACGGCGGGCTCTACGCGCTGATCAACGCGGCCTTGATCGCGGCGCTCCCGGTTGCGTTCGTCGCGCCGGTCGTCGCGCAGCTCGCGGCGGAGTTTCGAGCGCTGCACGACGACGGGCATCTGCGCGGCCTGACCGACAGCATCGCGGGCGGCTTTGCAAAGCTCGCGATCGTCTACCTTGTCGTGGCGACCGCCGGCATGATTCCGTTTGCCCACTTTCCGTTCGTCGGATTGATTGCGGGCGTCGTGCTCTTCGTCAACGCGCTGCGTGCGATCGCTCAGGGCACGCAGGACTTCGTTGGGTATGGATTCTCCAACGCGGTCGAGGGCGTTGCAAAGGTCATCGGCATCGTCGCGTTAATCGCAGTAGGCTTTCGGCTCGGCGGCGCCGTCGTCGGATTTCTTCTGGGGCCGCTTTGCGCGCTGGTCTATCTCGCGCTGCGGTTGAAGCGGCGATATGCCGCCTCGCCGACGCACCGCGTGCGCTACGATTGGCGCCGCATCCTCAACGCGGGAGCCGGCGCCGCCGCCGCCACGATCGCCATCGCGCTGATGGGATCCGCGGACGTCGTTCTCGTCAAGCACTATTTTCCCGAGCACGCGGCGGGGCTCTACGCGGCCGCGTCGCTGGGCGGTAAGATGCTGCTCTATCTCGTGGGATTCGTCCCGACCGTGCTGCTGCCGCAGGCGGCCGATCGTCACGCGCGCGGCGCGCGAACCCGCGACGTTTTGGCGGGCAGCTTAGCGATGCTCGTTGCGGTCGCTCTCTGCGGGCTCTTCGTCTTTTACTACTTCGGCTTGGACGTTTTGCACGCGCTCGTCGGGCACGCGTTCGACGGGGCGGCGCCGTTGCTGGTCAAATATGGTTTGGCGATGGTGCTACTCGCTCTGACCAATTCGCTGACGTTCTACGGCATCGCCACGCATCGCCTCGCGTTTACCCTGCCGTTGTTTCTCTGCACGCTGGGGACGCTCGTCGCGATCGTCGCCTTTCATCCGACGCTTGCGACCGTCGTGGAGATCATGGTGCTCGGCAACTTCGCAGCCGCCCTCGCCGTTACGATATCGCTGCTCTTTCAGCGAAACTCCAGCGGCCGGCGGTCGACCGTGTGACGCGCGTTCTCTTGCTCGGCGGTTTGGGACAGCTTGGAACGGCGATCGCACAACGGTGGACCGATTGCGAGATCGTAGCACCCTCGCACGACGAGCTGGCGATCGAACGGAGCGAGCGCCTCGCAGAGTCTCTGGCCGAGGCCAAACCCGACGTGCTGGTAAACGCTGCTGCCTTTCACGACGTAGATCGCTGCGAGGACGAGAGAGAGACGGCGCTGGAAGTCAACGCGTTCGCGGTCGGGCGCGCCGCTAGCCTCGCCGCCCAACGCGACGTGCTCTTCGTCACGATTAGCACCGACTACGTCTTTGACGGTACGAAGGGCAGCCCGTACGTCGAGAGCGACTCGCCGAACCCGCTTTCGTTTTACGGCGCGTCGAAACTCGCCGGCGAACGTTTGGTCGAAGCGGCCGGAGGGCGGGCGTTCGTCGTGCGCACGTGCGGGCTTTACGGGTCTTCGCGTTCGCCATCGCGACGCCGCGCGTTCGTCGATCGGATCCTCGCCACGGGCGAAAGCGGCGAGCCGGTGCGCGTGGTTGCCGACGTCGTCGCGTCGCCGACGTTTGCCGGCGATCTCGCCGTCGCTTTGCGCAAGCTCATCGGCACCGCGGCCTACGGTCTGTATCACGCCGCCGCGGCCGGCCCCGTGAGCTGGTATGACTTCGCTTGCGAGGCGATGCGCCAAGCTCGCGTCGAGCGTGCGATCGAGCCGATCGCCGCCGAGCAGTGGAAGGCCAAGGCGATTCGCCCACGTTACTCCGCGCTCGAGAGCTCCAAACTGGGCAACCTCGGAATCGGCATGCCGTCCTGGCAGGACGGAATTGCGGCGTATCTGGCCCGAAGCTCGTAAGGCCGTGGAACTTCGAATCGATCGCCGGCGCGTGGAGCGTTGCCGGGACCTTGCCGGCGCTATCGTCGCGCCGGTGGAAGCCTTCATTGCCGCTCACTCGACGGTTTCGGTCGAACGCGCCGTACTGCGGCTGCTCGGCGTCGACGGGCTCACGCCGCAAGAAGTTCCGCTGCCCAACGCGATCCTCGATGCGGTCCCGTCGCACGAACGCGCTCGCGGCGTAGCGTTTTCTTTTGGAAAAGCCTTGGCGGAGACGGGCCTGGCCCCGGAGTCCCTGGGCGCGGAGTTGGGAGCGGGTCGCTGTAATCTCGCCGATTTCACGGCGACTCCCGACGACGCGGCGCGCGGCGCGTTGGCGCGGTTTGTCGATCGGGCGCTGGACCGGATTGCCGCTCGACGCGACGAGCGCGCGGCCCGGCTCGCTGATCTACCGCAGTTCCCGCCGCCGCTACTCTACGTCATCGTCGCGAGCGGCAACATTTATGAAGATCGGATCGCTGCCGTAGCCGCGGCGCAAGCCGGCGCGCAAGTGATTGCCGTGATTCGCTCGACCGGACAGTCGCTGCTCGACTTCGTCCCGTTCGGACCGACGACGGAAGGCTTCGGCGGCACCTACGCGACTCAGGCAAACTTCGCGATCATGCGCGCCGCGCTCGACGAAGTAAGCGAAAAGCTCGGCCGATACGTGATGCTGACCAACTATGCCAGCGGCCTCTGCATGCCCGAGATTGCGGTGATGGCGGCGTTCGAACGGTTGGACATGCTGCTCAACGACTCGATGTACGGCATTCTCTTTCGCGATATCAACATGAAACGGACCTTCGTGGATCAGCATTTTAGCCGCATGCTCAACGCGTACGCGGGGATCATCATCAACACGGGTGAGGATAACTATTTGACGACGGCAGATGCCGTCGAGCAAGCGCCGGCGGTGCTCGCATCGCAGTTCATCAACGAAGAGTTCGCGCACCGCGCCGGCCTGCCGGATGCTCAGATCGGGCTGGGCGACGCGTACGAGATCGATCCCGATCGCGAAGACGGCTTTCTCTATCAAGTGGCGCAGGCGCAACTCGCGCGCGAGATCTTCCCCGACGCACCGTTGAAGTTCATGCCGCCGACCAAGCACATGACCGGCGACATCTTCAAGGGACACCTGATCGATGCGATGTTCAACCTCACGTCGGTGATGACCGGACAGAACATCCATCTGTGTGGGATGCCGACGGAAGCGATCCACACGCCGTTTATTGGCGATCGCGCGCTCTCCCTCGAGAATGCCCGATACATTATGGGCACGGCCCGGCATTTCGGCGACGAGATCACCGTTCGGCCCGGGGGCATTATCGAACGGCGCGCGCACGACGTGCTCGCTGTCTGCGAAGCCCTGCTGGAACGCGTTGCCGCAATGGGTTTGATGCAGGCGATCGAGGCGGCACTCTTTGCCGACGTCTCGCGGACGCCCGAAGGCGGGCGCGGCAGAGACGGCGTCTTTGAACGCGCTCCCGGCTACTGGAATCCCTTTGAGGAGCGAAGGCTCGCGCCGAGCTTTTCGCTAAGCCGGCCCGGGTGACGAGGCTGGTCCGGCCCTTCGGCGATACGAGCGACGACGGGAAGGTGCAGATTTCGTTTACGCTGCCGGTCGATTGGAGCGAGGCGGCCGATGAAGCGGCGCGTCAACTCGCCGTGAAGATGGGACTGAGCGACGTGCAGGTCGTGGAGGGAAAAGCGATCGCTTCGGGCTTTTCCTTTTTCGTAATCTACGCGACCACGGCGCAGGGGGTCGACGTCGACGGGATCACCGCTCCGTCGGCGGGCGCGCACGCGATGTCCATGGAGGCGATCGACGCGCTGGTGCGAGAGCGGGTCGGCCGAAAGATTCGGGTTGCGGGTGCCTGCATCGGGACCGACGCCCACACCGTGGGCATCGACGCGATACTCAATATGAAGGGATACAAGGGCGACTACGGCTTGGAACGCTATCACGAGTTCGAAACGCACAACCTCGGCAGTCAGGTGGCCGTCGAGGAGTTGGTGCGCTTCACGAAGGAGCGACGAATCGATGCGCTGCTCGCATCGCAGGCGGTCACGCAGAAAGGAAGCGACATCAAGAACTTCACCGCACTGAGCGAGTTGTTGGAGGCGGAGAACGTGCGCGACAATGTCGTGCTGATCTGCGGCGGCCCGCGCGTGACCAATTTGCTGGCCGGCGAGCTTGGCTACGACGCCGGATTTGGTCGCGGAACGCTTCCCAGCCAAGTCGCGGCCTTCGTCGCCGTTACGCTTGCGGAGCGCCTCGCGCAAGGCCGGCCGCACTGGTGAGCAAGACCGCGCTCGTTACCGGAATCACCGGTCAAGATGGATCCTACCTTGCCGAGTTGCTCCTTGCGGAAGGCTATCGCGTCGTCGGCATGACTCGGCGCACGAGTACCGAGGTACACGAGCGCATCGAACACATCGTCGACCACGTCGAGATCGTCTCCGGCGACCTTCTAGATCAAAGCTCGATCACGGCGATCGTCAGCGACGTCCATCCGGACGAAATCTACAATCTCGCGGCGCAATCGTTCGTGCCGGCCTCATGGAGCCAGCCGGTGCTGACCGGCGAGTTCACGGCGCTGGGCGTCACCCGTGTGCTCGAAGCGGTGCGCCAAGTGGATCCTTCGATTCGCTTTTATCAGGCGTCGAGCTCGGAGATGTTCGGCAAGGTCGTCGAGACGCCGCAGCGCGAGACGACGCCCTTCTATCCGCGCAGCCCCTACGGCGTCGCCAAGGCTTACGGCCACTGGATCACGGTGAACTACCGCGAGTCGTACGGCCTCTTTGCCTGCAGCGGGATTTGCTTCAATCATGAAAGCAAGCGCAGGGGGAAAGAGTTCGTCACTCGCAAGATCTCGGACGGCGTCGCGCGGATCAAGCTGGGCCTTGCAACCGAATTACGCCTGGGCAACTTGGACGCGCATCGCGACTGGGGTTACGCCGGCGACTACGTGCGCGCGATGTGGTTGATGCTGCAGCAGCCGCGCGCCGAGGATTATGTGATCGCGACGGGACGCACTCACAGCGTGCGCGACTTCGTGCGGATCGCCTTCGAGGCTGCGGGTCTGGGATCGTTCGAGCCGTACGTCGTAACCGACGCGCGCTTCGTTCGACCCGCCGAAGTCGACCTACTGATCGGAGACGCGAGCAAGGCTCGCCGCGAGCTGGGCTGGGAGCCTAAAGTCGATTTCGAGCAGCTCGTCGCGATGATGGTCGAGGCTGATATCGCCCGTCTCTCCGCGCGCGCCGGCGCTTAGAGGTTGTCGTGCGGGCGCTGGTTACGGGAGCGAGCGGGTTTGTCGGTCGCTATCTCGTTAGCGCGTTGCGCCGCCAAGGCGACGAGGTTTTAGCATGCGGCGGACCGCACGACGGAAGCGACTTTTTCCCGATCGATTTGGCCGACTCAGATTCTTTGCGCGCCGCGCTGGAAGCCGCGCGCCCGAACCTCATCTTCCACCTTGCCGCCCAAACGTTCGTTCCGGAATCGCTGCGCTCGCCGATCGAAAGCTATGAGGTCAACGCGCTGGGCAGTGCGCGCGTGGCCGAAGCGGTGCGCGCCTACGATGCCGACCCGCCGCCGCGCATCGTCTTCGCCAGTTCCGCAGAAGTGTACGGCGTCCGCGATTCAAACGAGTATCCGTTGCATGAAGATCTCGACATGCGTCCGGCCAATCCGTACGGTGCAAGCAAAGCGGCGGCCGAGGCGTTCCTTTTGTCCGGCGCGCGGAGCTTCGGGCTCGACGTCGTGGTGGCGCGAGCCTTCAACCATATTGGGCCCAATCAAAGCGAGCGTTTTGTCGTCGCCTCTTTGGCGGCGCAACTCGCTCGCATCGCCGGCGGCGGCGAGCCACAGATGTACGTGGGCAGCCTCAGCTCGGCTCGCGACTTCTTGGATGTTCGCGACGTCGTCGAGGCCTATCTGGCGCTCGCGCGCCGCGGCGAAGGCGCGCAAGTCTATAACGTATGCAGCGGTCGCGCCGTGACGATCCGCGACGTGCTGCGCGAACTTATTTTAATCGCGCGCGTGCCGGTCGAAGTGCGTGAAGATCCGCAGCGCATGCGCGCCAGTGAGATTCCGCTTTCGGTCGGCAGCTCGGAGAAGCTAAGCAAAACGACCGGATGGCAGCCGGCGATTCCTCTGGACCGCTCGCTGCGCGACATCTACGCAGCCGCCCTCGCAACCTTGTCATCCTGAGCGCAGTCGAAGGATAGTGCGCGCATTCGTCTTTAAGAACCGTGGCCTGCTCCTGAGCCTGCCGGCCATCGCCCTCGTGGCTCGCGGTAAGCCCAGCTGCGGCAGCGTTGCGCTCGGCTTGCCGATCGCCATTGCGGGCGAGCTGATCCGCTGCTGGGCCGTGGGCTACTCCGGCGAGACCACGCGCAACGAAGTCGTAACGGCGCGCAAGCTCGTGACCGCGGGCCCCTACGCCTATACTCGCAACCCGCTCTATATCGGAAACTTCGTAACTGCCGCCGGATTCGCGATCGCGTTTACGGGCCGCAACTGCCCGTTCATGCGAAGCTTGCTCGTCGGTGGCTCGCTGGCGGCGATGGGCGCAGTCTATGCAGCGATCGTACCGCACGAAGAGGCGTTCCTGCAGTCGCAGTTTCCCGACGAGTTCGAGCGCTATTGCGAGGCCGTTCCCCGCGTGATTCCGCGATCGACGCCGATCGACGACGCGCAGGGCGAATGGAGCGCGAGCGTCGTGCGTACCGCGGAGAGCAAGACGTTCGTCACCTTTGGCGCGATGCTGCTTGCGTTATGGCTGAAGGCTCGCAAGACGCCGTAATGGCCCCGACGAGCGTTGCATGCCGTCTGCGTTTTGCGCTCGTGGCCACGGCCCTGGTTGCGTTGCTCGAGTTCTGGGGCGGCGCCGTCTCGCGCAGCCTGGCCCTGACGGGCGACGCCGTGCACGTCTGCATGGACGTCGTCGCGCTGGGGCTCGCCTTGTTAGCCGCCGTCAACGCGGCACGACCCGCCGACCCGCGACGCACGTTTGGTTACGGACGCATCGAAGTGCTCGGCGCTCTGCTAAATGGAACGATCCTGCTGGTCGTAACCCTCGCCATCGTCTACTTTGCGGCGCGCCGGTTCGCGGCGCCGGTGGAGCCGCATGCCGGCGTGATGACGATCGTTGCGGCCGTCGGCCTTGCGGTCAATGCGGGCGTCGGACTCTCGTTGCGTGCGCTCGGCAAACGCGACATGAACGTCCGCGCGGCGCTCTTTCACGTTTTCGGCGACGCGATCGGCGCGCTGGCGGTGATCGCCGGCGGCGTTGCGATCGGGCTGACGCATCAGGCCTGGATCGACCCGCTGCTCTCGCTCTTCGTCGCGGCGATCATCGTTGTGGGCGTGGTGCGGCTGATGCGCGACGCCACCGACGTTCTGCTCGAGAGCGTTCCGAGCGACGTCAACAGCGCCGATCTCGTCGAGCACCTCGAAAAGATCGCCGGCGTGACCGGCGTTCACGATCTGCACGTCTGGTCGATCGGGAGCGGCTCGCACGCGCTCTCGGCCCACGTGCTCCTCGACGATCGCCGCTTGAGCGAAGCTACCGAAGTGCTGCGCGAGATCGACGACTGCGCGCGCGAGCACTTCGGGATAACGCACGTCACGATTCAATTCGAGTGTGAGACCTGCCCGGTCGTCGTCAAGCATTAGATGGCGACCATCGAAACGCCCCGCTTGTTCCTGCGGCATTGGCGAGACTCCGATATCGACCCGTGGGTGGCGATGAACCTGGATCCCCGCGTGACGGAGTTCTTCGCCTCGGAATACACCCACGCAATAATGGAATCTGCGGCAGCCCTTCGGCGGCGCGAGCTCGACGAGCGCGGCTACGGTTGGTGGGTCGTCGAAGTGCGCGGCGGCGCGCCGTTCGCCGGCGTCGTGGCTTTGGGCGAGGTTCCTTTCAAAGCGCACTTCACACCGGCTTTCGAGGTCGGCTGGCGTTTTGCGCCCGAGCACTGGGGAAATGGTTACGCGACCGAAGGCGCGCGCGGCGCCTTGGAGTACGCGTTCGCGACGCTGGGTTGGGAGCAGATCGTGGCGATGACTGCCGCTCAGAACGTTCGGTCGCGGCGGGTCATGCAGCGGCTCGGCATGACGCGCGACCGGAACGACGACTTCGACCATCCGAAAATAGGAGAAGGGCACCCTCTGCGGCGCCACGTGCTCTATCGCCTAGGCCTTTAGGGGCTGGACTCGAAACTGCCTCGGGTATGATTTCCAACAACTCAAAAACCGTCGTTCTCGGAATGGCACGCACGCCGTTCGGCAAACTCGGGGGAGCGCTCGCTCCGCTCACGGCCACGACGCTGGGCGCCGTCGCACTTAGCGCCGCAATCGAACGCTCCAAGGTCGATCCAACGGAGATCGAACACGTGACGTTCGGCGAAGTGCTGCAGGCCGGCGTGGGGCAGAATCCTGCGCGACAGGTGCTCTTTAAATCGGGTCTTGCAAAGACCGTCACTGCCGACACCATCAACAAGGTTTGCGCGTCGGGCTTGCTCGCGGTCGTCAACGGGATGCGTTCGATTAACGCCGGAGCCAACTCCGTCGTCGCGGCCGGCGGAATGGAGTCGATGTCGAATGCGCCCTATTTACTTCGCGACGCGCGTTGGGGCTATCGCTTCGGCGACGGGACGGTCGTCGACGCTATGATTTTCGATGGTCTGTGGGACCAATATTTCCCGATGACGATGGCCACGCAGGGAAGTAAGGTCGCCAACGAGCTCGGTCTCACGCGCGAAGAGCAAGATATCTTCGCGCTGGAAAGCCATCGCCGCGCTGCCGCCGCACATACGGCCGGACACTTTGCCGACGAGATCGTCGGCGTAAGAGTCGCGAGCAAGGCAAAGGACAAAGTCGTCGTCGAGCGCCTCCCGCGCCAGGGGAAGGTTCGGGTGCCGGTCGCGGTTGGTGGCTCGACCTCGGTCTGGGAGCACGAGCCTTCGGAGGAGTTCACGTTGGATTACGCCTCCTACGCGCCGTTTATCACGGGTGAGCAGCCGCACACCCTCGTCGATCGCGACGAAGCGGTACGCGCCGATTCGAGCATCGAGTCGCTGGCGAAGCTCAAGCCGCTGGAGCGCAATGGTACGGTGACTGCCGGAAACGCGCCGGGCGTCAACGACGGCGCCGCCGCCTTGATCCTCGCCGACGCGGACTACGCGCAGCAGCATGGATACAAAGCGCTGGCGACGGTCGTCGAGCACACCACCGTTGCGTGGGACTCGCCCTACATCAGCTTAACGCCGGCGATGGCCGCGCGTAAGCTGCTCGACCGCACCGGCTTGAGCACGAACGATATCCACGTGTGGGAGATCAACGAAGCCTTCTCGGCCGTCGCGATTACGTCGGCCCGCCGTCTGGGGATCGAGGACGGTTTCATCAACCAGTACGGTGGCGCGGTGGCGATGGGGCATCCCATCGGCGCATCGGGTGCGCGCATCGTAACGACGCTGATCAACCAACTGCGCAAACGCGGCGGCGGATACGGCGTGGCCACGATTTGCTCGGGCGGTGGCCAGGGCGACGCGCTGCTCGTTCGCGTGGAGTAGCGCGCATTTCGCAGTTCGAGTTAAGCGACGAGCAGCGCCAGATTGGAGCGCTCGCGGCGGAGATCGCGCAGCGCGAGATCGCGCCCTTCGTCGCGCAATGGGATCGGGACCACGTTTTTCCCCGCGAGCTTTATACTAAGCTGGCGGGCGCCGGCATCATGGGAATTCTCGTGCCCGAAGAGTACGGCGGCGCTGGAGCGGACTATCTCTCGTACGCGCTCGCGGTCGAGGAGCTCGCCCGTGTCGATGCCGGAACGGCGGTGACCGTGTCGGTTCATTCGATGATCGCTTCGGCGGTTGTCAAACTCGGCTCGAAGGAGCAGAAGGAGCATTGGCTGCCGCTTCTGGCCCACGGCGACGTCCTGGCCGGATTCGCCTTGACCGAATCGGAGGCGGGATCCGACGCGGTGGCGCTGCGCGCGACGGCAAAGCCTTCCGGCGACGGTTACACGCTGCGCGGCAGAAAGCAGTGGTGCAGCACCGGCAGCTATGCGGGCGTCATCATGGGAATGTTTCGCACCGGCGGCCCCGGCGCTCGCGGCGTCAGCGCCTTTCTTTTTCAGCCGGACTTGCCAGGGGTTACGATCGAGCGCGTCACCGAAAAGCTTGGCATTCATACGAGCAACACGTGCGATTTGGCCTTCGATGACGTGCGCGTCGAGCGCGAGGCGCTCCTCGGTGAAGAGGGTAGCGGCTTCGGCAACGCTATGACCGCGCTGACCGCCGGGCGCATCGGCATCGCCTCGCAGGCAATTGGAATTCTTGCGGCGTGTCTCGACGAATCGGTGAAGTTCGCCAAAGAGCGGATCGCGTTCGGAAAACCCATCGGCGCGTTTGAAGGCGTGTCGTTCAAGATCGCGCAGATGGCGATGGATCTCGACGCCGCCCGAATGCTTACCTATCGGGCTGCGGCCCTTGCCGACGCGGGCGAACCCTTCGCCATTCCGGCGAGCAAAGCAAAGCTTTTTGCGTCAACGGCTGCCCGCAAACACGCGGCCGAAGCGTTGCAAATCCACGGCGGATACGGTTACACAACCGAGTTTCCCGTCGAGCGGCACTACCGCGACGCGAAGATCACCGAGATTTACGAAGGCACCTCAGAGATCCAGCAACTGATCATCGCGCGTTCGCTCTTAGGACGACTGGAGTGAACGGTCTTCGACTCGATGGCCGCGCACTGGGCCTTTGCGGTGTGCTCTTACTGCTGAGCGGCTGCGGCGCAGCTCCGGCGGCCTCCGGAACGCCGCTGATACCGGTCGCGCGCTCGGCACATTCCGACCGCGGCCAATCGTGGATGAAGCCCGGCACCGAGAAGATCGCGGAGTTGCTCTACGTCTCCGATCTCGCTACTAACGACGTCTTCGTCTATGACTACGCATCGGGCGAAGCCGTGGGTACGCTAACGGGCTTCGATCAACCCGGCGCTCAATGCGTCGACCCTCGGGGCGACGTCTTCATCGCGACCGCGCACGGATTGGTGGGATACCGTCACGGCGCCCAGCGCCCCTTCCGAACACTACTCGGCGTTGCGAAGGGCTGCGTCATGTATACGGATGCGTACCACGTCTTACTCGCCGGCGGGCTTAGCGGCGGCAGCGGTCCGGACCAAGACTGCACGTCTTACAAGTATCACAAGAACATCCATTGCTGGCAGAATTCAACGGCGTGCTACACGATGTGGCCGCTGGGTGCCGATCTTAAAGGCGCACAGGTCGCCGAGGGCGAGCCGGCCGGTGGCGGTGCGGTGGGGGTGTGCTCTAACTTCGGCACACTGTCGTTCGCGCAAACGATTTACTCGCCGGGCTCGGTCATGTGGGACGGCAAATATCTCGCACTTACCGATGAAGAGGCAGGCGGCGCCTCTCAAACCGGGATCTACCAGACCAGCCGATCCGGCAACGCGCTGACCGTGCGGGGAGAAACGGTTCTCACCGATCCCTGCGATTCCGGCTATACTGAGATCGCTCAGCCCTTTATCGTCGGTACGAAGAACACGCAGAGAAACGAGCACCAAGGAACCGTCGTCGTCGGCGGAAACGCGTTGTGTCCCGGCACCTTCGACTACTGGAAGTATCCGGCCGGCGGCAATCCGATCATGACGCTGCCGTCCGCGCCGCAAGAGCCCTCAGGGGATTCCGTAAGCATCGTGCATTGAGAGCGCTACTCGTTGGTCACCTCGAACAGCAAACAGGAGGCATCGTTAGATGCCTCCTGTGACGTCGAGAGGGAGCTGATACCTCTACTTCACCCTGCCACGTACGCGATCGCGCAATGCAGTCGATTTTTGCACTGGAGCGCGCGAACCCTTCGACTGCGCTCGGGATGACAGGGGGTTTAGGTGTCATGCTGGGCCCGTCGAAGCACGACACCATCGAAACGCCCCAGGCAAGGCCTTTCGCTGGCAGCGACTTAGACGGCAAGGTCCCTACCGTAGCGCTGAGCGAACGTGTCGGCCCGCTATGAATTTGATGGAGTACCAGGGCAAGGAGCTTTTTAAGCGCGTCGGCATTCCAGTGCCGCGCGGCGAGCATGCGTTGACACCCGATGCGGTTGCCGATTTTATCGAAGACAACCCAGGCGAGTGGGTCGTCAAGGCGCAGGTCTTAATGGGTGGCCGCGGCAAGGCCGGCAAGATCAAGATGGCAAGCGATGCCGCGCAAGGGCGGCGCGTCGCCGAGGAGATTCTTGCGACGCCGATGCCCCCCAATCGCCAGAATCCGCAAGGCGAGCCGATAAAATCGCTGCTGGTCGAAGAGAAGCTCGACATTGCAAAGGAAGCCTACTGCGCGGTTGCGATCGATCGCGCGGCGCGCAGGCCCGTCTTTATCGTGAGCCGCTTTGGAGGCATGGATATCGAAGAAGTCTCCGAGCAGCATCCCGAGTCGATCGTGAAGTTTCCGGTAGATACCGCGATCGGGTACTCGCCTTTCATCGGGCGCGAACTTGCATTTGCGGCACAACTCGATCCGGGTTTTCGCAAACAGCTTCCGGCGATCGCGGGCGCCTTGTACGAGCTGTTTTTCCGGTACGGCGCCAAGCTCGTCGAAGTCAACCCGCTCGCGCTTAGCGCGGACGGACGCGTCATTGCTTCCGATGCAAAGGTCGAGCTGGACGACGACGCCTTGTTTAAGAACCCGGAGTTCGCACAGTGGCACGCGGTGCTTCCGCTCGACGAGGACGAAACGCTCGCGTCGCAAGCCGGCGTCGGTATCCGCAACTTTCGGCGTTTCCCCGGTGACGTGGGGACGATGGCCAACGGCGCCGGGCTCGCGATGGCAACGATGGATGCGGTCAGCAATGCCGGCGGCCAGATCGCAAACTTTCTCGACGTCGGCGGCGGCGCGAATGCGCAACGGGTTCGCAACTGCTACGAACTGGTCGTCAACAACACCGGCGCGACCGTGTTCTTCATAAACATTTTCGGCGGCATCACGCGAGGCGACGAAGTTGCGCGCGGCATCGTCGACGCGATGCAAGAGACGACGTCGCGGAAGATTCCGCTCGTCATTCGTTTGACCGGAACCAATGAAGAAGAAGGGCGCCGCATTCTCGCCGATGCCGGAATGACGCCGGTAGAGACCATGGACGAAGGCGCACGCGAGGCTGTGCGGCTCGCTGCTGAGATGAAGGGTTGAGAGCGTGTCGATCTTTTTAGACAAGAACAGCCGGGTGATCGTCCAGGGCATCACCGGGGCGGAGGGCTCGTATCACACCGATCGCATGGTGAAATACGGGACGAACCTGGTGGGGGGCGTGACGCCGGGCAAGGGCGGCCAGACGACGCCGCAAGGCCTGCCGGTCTTCGATACCGTCAAAGGGGCCGTCGAGGCAACCGGCGCGACCCATACCTGCATCTTCGTTCCTCCACCGTTCGCCGCCGACGCCCTTTACGAGGCCTATGAAGCCGGGATCACGTTTGCGGTATGCATTACCGAGGGCGTGCCGGTGCACGACACCCTCAAGGTGGTCGGCACCACGCCCGGGATGACCATTATCGGTCCGAACTGCCCTGGCCTCATCTCACCGGGGAAGGCGCTGGTCGGGATCATGCCGGGCGGCATCTTTAAGGAGGGCAACGTCGGGGTTATGTCGCGATCGGGGACCCTGACCTACGAGGTGGTCGACCTCCTCTCACGCGCCGGATTCGGCCAATCGACCTGCGTCGGCGTCGGCGGCGACCCAATCATCGGAACGACATTTGTCGAATGCCTGCGGGAGTTCAAGAACGATCCCCAGACCGGCGCGCTGGTCCTTTGCGGCGAAATCGGCGGCTCCGACGAGGAAGATGCCGCTGCGTTCATCGCCGAGCACCTGCCTGAAATGCCGGTTATCGCCTTCGTAGGCGGCCGCAACGCCCCGCCAGGCAAATCCCTCGGCCACGCCGGGGCCATCATCTCCGGCAAGTTCGGAACCCCCCAGAGTAAGATCGCGGCATTCCTATCGGCCGGCGTCCCGGTGGCCGATAGGCCGTCCGATATCCCACGCTTGCTTGCCGAACGCCTCGCCGTTCGCGCCTAATTCCTCATAACCAGAAGAATCGCGGCAGCCGCCATCCCTTAAGGGACGCTAAAGGAACCAACCCAATCCTGAGCAAATGCTTGGCGCAGTGGGTCACTCTGTGAAATTCCTGGGGGCCTTTGGCCAGCGGGAAAGCGGGGCGGCTCGCCTTTTGACAACTCGATAATGATAGAGGGTTAAACGAACAATGAGTTCACAACGAACCCTCCGTCGCGCGGTAATAGCCGCTACGTTACTTGTGGCGTTCCTCAGCCAGGGAACATGGGCACTGGCAGGCGTCACTGGAAACATCGCGGGTACGATCACCGACTCCAAGGGAACTGCAATTGCAGGCGTTCAAGTGCAGGCAGTCGCTCCCTCGGGAAGCCGGACCGCTACGACGGACGCGGGAGGTCATTTTACGATCCTCTCGCTTGGCCCCGACACCTACACTATCAGTCTCACCAAGTCGGGATTCCAACCATACTCGTATCCAGGCGTCGTGGTCTTCGCCGACCAGACGCAACAGGTCGCCTACCGGATGACGGCTGCGCTCGTGACAATCGCGCGCGTAACGTCAAGCGCTGGCACGTCGCTGGTCAAATCCGGCGTCGGTTCGGACCTATATAACGTCACCGCCGCGCAAGCAGCTGCCGCACAGGCACTGGGCGGCGGCGGCAACCTCAACAATGCCTATTCGGCTATGGCGTCGGTTCCCGGCGTCCAAACGTCGCAAGGAGGCATGGGCTGGGATTTCAACGCCGCGTACATTCGCGGTCAGAACTCGTACTATTCCGCGTTTGAGTACGACGGTATCCCGGTCAACCGTGCTTTTGATAACTACAACTCCTCGACCGAGTCCAGCTTAGGCTTGCAGGAACTGCAGGTTTATACGGGCGGCGGTCCGTCGTCGGTTTCTTCAGCCGGCACCTCGGGGTTCATCAACCAGGTCATCAAGACCGGTACCTTCCCAGGCTTTGCAACGGCAAATCTAGGGCTGGGCAGCCCTCAGTACTACCATCAGGCCGCAGTAGAAATCGGCGGGTCTACGCCCGACCGTAACTTCAGCTACTACGTCGGTCTCTTGGGCTACAACCAAGACTATCGCTCCTTTGACAACTCGAACGGCGCAGGATATATGACGCCGGGCGGGATCTTCTCCGGTAACAACATCGGAAATGCTATCGGCTACGGCTTCGGCTCCGATCAGGTCCTTAGCGTAGGGTATGCGTGCGTCTCAATCGCCACGTGCCAGGGTGTCAAGCCGATCTGCCAGCTCGCCGGAGGCAAGGGTATCAACTACCCGGATCAGGGCTGCTGGCAGTATTACAACGGCATCTCGGCCTCCCCGAGCATGATCGCGGATCGTGAAGACGTCATCAACATGCACATGGGGATCCCGAAGGCAAACGGCCTTCGCGACGACGTGCAAGTCTTGTGGAGTGGCTCGGCTTTAACCAACTACTTCTATAACAGCCAAAACGACATGGGGCCAGGCGTCAATCAGTTCATCAATGCGCTCTATGGCACGAAGGCGGCGGCGCCGACCTGCGGTCCCGAAAACCTCGCGCCGGGGCTAACGGTCAACGGGTGCAGCAGCTCGGGACAGATCCTCTCGCTCGAGAACCCGAATCTGTTCTATGCCAAGCGGTTCCTTCCGTCGTCGTACCAACCGCCGTTCTATTGTCCGGCGAACCCCATCGCTTGCGGACCGACATACTTGGCCTACGGCGATAACGTGTCGTACAACGTGCCGTTCGGCACGCCGGTCGCAACGAGCCCGACGAGCGTTCGGACTCCGGGCGTCTACATGGCACCCAATAGCGCCCAGCACGCGTTTAACGGACCGATTCCGGCAAACGACGAAGGCATGACCAATAACCGGAACGATACCGGAATCACGAAGATCCAATACACGTACGCACTGAGCCAGGCGGCCTATCTGCGGGCCTACGCGTACACCTTCTACTCCGACTGGATGGAAGCCAGCCCCACGTTCGGCGCAACCGACGAATATACGCCGTCGGCGCTTGCAGCCCAGTATCAGCTCGAGACTCACACGGCGGGCGGTGCGCTGGACTTTCAGGATCAGCTCAATGACCAAAACCTCGTCTCGCTCGACGGTAACTATACGACCGCCGGCGTGATCCGTTTCAACAACTCCTCGGCGTACGCCGGATGTCTCGGTGCGTGCGCTGCCGGCTCTCCGACTGGATACATGTCGGGAAAGCCGGGCGGGTTCACCTGTTACGGAAACAAAGGTAACTCTTCGACCGGAGCGTTTGGTTACGCGGTTCCCTGTCTTTCCAGCAGCTACTACGATGTAGCGGCCGGCACCACCCTACATCCGACCTGGACGAGTGGCGCTGAGATACCGCCGGGTTTCGCGGCAGCGGGTACTCCCGCGGCGCGAGCAGGCGCAACCTGGGATAGTCTCTGGTCCGGAAACGCCACCGGGTCCTACAACAACGTGACGCCGAAGTTCACTAACTTCTCGCTTGCCGATCAGTTTCGCCCCAACGATAAGATCCTGATCAATGCGGCGATTCGCTACGACAACTTCGAATACGACCTTCCCAACACGGCCACGGACGCCAACGAGTTCTACGCCAACATGAGCGCGAACTATACCTGCGTCCTAGCGGCCACCAACCAGGTCCTGACTGCGCCGTTACCGCCGGGGTCGGCCCCGCCGGCGCCGACGCAATACGTGGTCGGCAACTGCGATAAGGCAGCCACGGCACTCAACCCGGCAGGACCGCACACCGGGTGGGTTCATCCCAATGGCACGACGCAGAACGGCGTCGCGGCGCCGAACTTCACCGCGGCCTCGCCGAGCTCGTATTCCCTTGACTATTGGGAACCGCGCTTCTCGGCGACGTACACGCAATCGCCCGACGTCGTCTGGCGCGTTTCGGCAGGGCGCTTCACCCAGCCGCCAATCTCGGCTTCGGTGCAGTACTCGAGCCTCACGGGCGACGACCGCTCGGTATGGAACAACACGATGAACCTCGGGTTCTACTCGCCGTTCCACCCGATTCCGGGAATCTCGTCGGGGCAGTACGATCTCTCGTACGAACAGCACTTCCGTGGAACGGACATGAGCTTTAAGCTCACGCCGTTCTACACGTGGGTCTCGAACTGGCAGCAGCAGACGTTCATCGGCGCCGGTTTCGTCACTCAGGTGCCCGTCGGCGTGAATCGCAACCAAGGCGTCGAGTTCCAGTTCAACAAGGGTGACTTCACCCGCAACGGTCTCTCGGGACAACTTGCCTTCACCTACACCAACTCGAAGGTAATGTTCCAGAACATTCCAACAGCCACG
>JBEKRW010000026.1:0-17153 GCA_049517595.1 Candidatus Cybelea sp.
GGGCTTCGTCGAGGTTCTCGCCCACCGCAGTAACGGTAAGTACACGCCCGCCTCCGCTGCTGACGGTTCCGTCCACAAGCGTTGAGGCTCCCCAGAACGCCTGACAACCCTCCGGAAGCGACACGTCTGCGTCCAGACCCCGCAGCGGCGTGCTGCTGCGCGGGTAGTCGCTGGTCGCGAGCACGACGCCGACGCACGGTTCGCGGGAGACCGTCGCGAGCGAAAGGTCCATCGCACCCTGCGCGGCGGAGTTCAGCAGCATCGCAAAATCGCCACCGATGCGCGGCACGAGCACTTGCGTCTCGGGATCTCCAAAACGCGCGTTGAACTCGATGACGTGCGGCCCGGCGGCATTCCACATCAGTCCGCAATACAGCACGCCGACGTACTCTTCGCGTTCGGCAAGAAGCCCTCGCAGCAACGGCGCCAGGATGCGCTCGCGCACCACGGCGTCGAAGTCGTCGGGAAAGCCCTCCGGCGGCGAGTAGGCGCCCATGCCGCCGGTGTTTGGTCCGCTATCGCCGTCGCCGGCCCGCTTATAATCGCAGGCAGCCGCGAACGGCACGATCGCGCGCCCGTCGCAGATAGCAAAAACGCTCACTTCGCGCCCGCCGATGGGCTCCTCGAGCAGCAGGTCAAGGCCGCCTCCGGGAATCCGGCTGCCCTCGTACCAATCGGTGACGACGGCGCGTGCCACATCGGCGCCGGGCGCCATCACGACGCCCTTGCCTGCGGCGAGTCCATCGGCTTTAACGACGACGCCACCCCGCCATTGCAAAAGCGCACTGCGCGCTGCGTCCAGCGAATGGATGACGACCGCCTTCGCCGTCGGAATGCCGTGACGTTCCATGAAGCGTTTGGCAAAGATCTTGCTCGACTCCAAACGCCCGGCAGAACGGTTGGGCCCGAAAACCGCAATCCCCGCCTCGCGAAGGCGATCGCCAACGCCGGCAGCGATCGCCGTCTCAGGACCAAGAACGACCAGATCGATGCCTTCCCGAAGGGCGCGATCCGCTAATCCCTTGCCGTCGGTTGAAGAAATCTCCCAGTTTGCTCCGCGCGACGCCGTGCCCGCATTGCCCGGAGCGGCAAAGACCGCTTCACACGAGGGCGATTGCGCGAGTCGCCAGGAGAGCGCATCTTCGCGCGCGCCATTACCAACAACGAGGATTCGCACCTTCGACTCCTAACGGGCCCACATGCTCGTCGCCATGTTCACGTCCTTCGCCGCCAGCAAAAAGGAACCGCTGGCCGAGACGATCGCGCGAATTCACGACGGCTTCCTGGCCGTGGGCTTTGGCGAACCGTCGGTGCGCTTTTCGCTTGCCGACGCCCCCGTCAGCCCGGAGGCCAGCGCCGTGACGGCGGCATTGGGCATCAAGCGTATTTCCAGCGTGGCCCGGGTGCGCAAACGCTGGCCGCAGTTGGAGCGATTTGCCAGCGAACGCGCGATCGTCAATATAACCGAATCCGGCGCAACGGAGCCGGTGGATTTCGCGGTCCTGCTGGAGATCGCGCGTGGCGTTCCGAGATCTTTTCCGTTTCACGTGATTGCATTGCACTTCTCTGCGCCCGGGTTCTCGGAGGGCCCGGAGTTGCCCCCATTCCCCGACGGACAGACCCTCGGCATGTTAATGCGCGCGGGCGTCGACATAGGCGCAGGGCATCCCACATCGACGGGCATTAACGTCAAGGACTCCTGGTGGGTCAACGGCCGCAACAGATATGTCGCGGCGATGCGCATCGTCGAAGCCGATCCACTGGAAAAGGAACTTCCCGCGCCGCCACCCGAAATCGCGGCGCTGTTTGCCGCCTGCGGCAAAGTGCGCAAGACGGTACAAATTCCGATGGCCGTCTCGCAGACGCAGGTGCCGTCCGAGGCTACGGCCCAAGCGGACGGATCGGAGAAACGTCAAGCGGTCCGTTCCGTCGTGCGCGAGTATCGAGCCAAGATACCCGAACTGCTCGAAAGCTTGCCGCACGATTTGCCCGATCGGTTGGGAGAAGCTGGCTCGCCGCCGGCGTTCGAAACGTCTGGGCCCAAAAAGCCCGAACTCATCCGGGCCTTTAAGCCATTGGGGTACAGTTGTCATGGTCAAAGCGGCGCATTCACGCTGCGCCGCCGCACCCCCGGAAACTTGACGGTGAAGCTTAGGCTCGACGTCGGGACCTGGAGCAACTCGCTCATCGCTTTCATGCAAGTCCTGGGCATGATCGACGGGCAAGGCTTTAAAGCATCCTTGTCCCTGCCGCCCTCACGGCACGCGGCGCGTGGGATCGTGCACGGGGTCGAGCTTACCGGACAGTTTTCGATCGGCGGCCCCGATCGGTGGCGCCAGATCGTGGACAATCTTGCGGCGTTGGTGGCCGAACTCGACGGCAGCTTCGTACCTGCAATCGAAGAGATCTCCGGCCCGTCGCCGGCATGGTTCGAGCCCGACTCCGCATAGCGATTCATTCCCACTCGACGGTGGCCGGCGGCTTCGTCGTGATATCGTAGGCGACGCGATTGACGCCGCGCACTTCATTGACGATCCGAGCCGACATTCGCTCCAAGAGCGCGTGCGGCAGGCGCGCCCAGTCGGCGGTCATGCCGTCCTCGCTGGTAATCGCTCGGATCGCCACGAGATTGGCGTAGGTGCGTCCGTCGCCCATGACGCCGACGCTCTTAACCGGCGTCAGCACCGCAAAATATTGCCACGGGTGCGGCTCGAGTTGCGCCGATTCGATCTCTTCTCGAACGATCGCGTCGGCCTCGCGAACGATTGCCAAGCGCTCCTCGGTTACGTCGCCGATGATCCGCACTGCTAAGCCGGGACCGGGAAAGGGTTGGCGCGATACGATCGTATCGGGCAAGCCGAGCGCCGTGCCGAGCACGCGCACCTCGTCCTTAAAGAGCGCGCGCAGCGGCTCGATCAGCGAGAGATTCATTTCGTCGGGAAGGCCGCCGACGTTGTGGTGCGACTTGATCTTTTGACCGGCCTTGCTCTGTGACGTCTTCGATTCGATGACGTCGGGATAAAGCGTACCCTGCACGAGATATTTGACGCCCGGAATCTTCGCGGCCTCCTCGTCGAAGACGGCGATGAACTCGTGGCCGATCGCCAGCCGCTTACGCTCGGGATCTTCGACGCCGGCCAGCTTGGAAAGAAAGCGCTCGCGCGCGTCGACCGCGATCACGTTGAGATGCAGCACGTCTCGAAACGCCGCAACGACTTGTTGCGCTTCATTCTTTCTCAGTAAACCGTGGTCCACGAAGACGCAGGTAAGCTGTTGGCCAATCGCGCGTGCGACCAGCGTTGCGGCGACGGCAGAATCCACCCCGCCGGAGAGCGCGCAGATCGCCTTATCGCTACCGACTCGTTCGCGGATATCACGTACCGAACTATCGAGAAAGGAGTCCATCTTCCAATCGCTGCCCAAGCCGGCGATCTCGTGCAAAAAGTTGCCCAGGACGGTCCGTCCGTGCTCGGTGTGCACGACTTCGGGATGAAACTGCACGCCGTAGATCTTCTTCTCCGGGTTGCCGATCGCGGCCACGCGGCAGCGCGCCGTCGAAGCCAACGCGCGGTACCCCTCAGGCAGCACAAGGACGGAATCGCCGTGCGACATCCACACCCGCGACTCTTCCGGAACGCCGTTAAAGAGCGGCGTCTCGCGATCGTCTACGACCAGCGTGGCCGGACCGTATTCGGCGTGATCGAGTTGCACCAACTCGGCGCCGATGTCGCGAGCCAGAAGCTGCAGGCCGTAGCAGATGCCGAGAATCGGCACGCCTGCTTCCACGATCTTGGGATCCATCCTTGGCGCTCCCTCGGTCAGCGTGCTTGCCGGGCCGCCGGAGAGAATCAGCGCCGCGGGCTGCCGTAACGAGAGCGCGCTCCAGGGAACGTCGTACGGCACGATCTCGCAGTAAACGCCCAGCTCCCGCGTTCGGCGCGCGATCAGCTGGCTGTATTGCGCGCCGAAATCCAGAATTAGAACGGTGGGCGGCATCGCCCTCCCTTACGCAGCCGCGGCAGCGGCGGCGTGAAGCGCGGCATCATAATCGGGTTCGCTCGCAACTTCCGGCACGATCTCGACGTACGAAATCGTGCGATCTTTGCCGATCACGACGATGGCGCGCGCCAGGAGGCCGAGTTCGGAGATCAGCAGGCCGTAGTTCGTGCCGAAGCTGCGATTCCGGTAGTCGGAGAGCATGTCGAGCTTAACGTCGCCTTCGGCCGTGCACCAGCGAGCCTGCGCAAACGGCAGATCCATGCTGACCACGGCGGCCTTCACCCCTTCGGGAAGTTCGCCCAGGCGATCGTTGAACTTCTTGGATTCCAGGGAGCAGACGCTGGTGTCGAGCGAAGGCACGACGATCAATAACGCGGCGCGGTTCCCTTCGTCAAGAAGTATCTCCGGAGTGACGGTCGAGAGATCGCCGGAGGTCAAGCTAAAACTGGGTGCCGGATCGCCGCGTCGCAACGCCGGCCCGAGCAGCGTCATCGGTTGTCCTTTGAACGTCACCACGCCGGTACGCTCTTGAACGCTATCAACGGTCATGTACTACCTCCATAAAGTCGAATCGATTGAATTCACGTCAACACGTCCGGGAGCCGGTTGGTGTCGCGGGCCATTACGACTTCCATCGCAATCCGTTCGCCAACCGAGACGTCGCGGCCCCAGCGGTAGGCCGAATACGGGGTGAATCGCGTCCCCGGTGAGCCCGGTATGCGCAGCGACACGTCGTAGCAGACAAGCTCCTTGGGCGGACCTGCCGCTAGGATGCATTGCAGCGCGAACGGTCCGACGACGCCGGGCGGTTGCGCCTCTCGCGCAGCACGCACGAAGCGCTCGCCCATGTCAAAGGCCGGCTCCAGCATCGACTCCACGACCGTTGCCGCGACGTGCCCGGCTTCTTCTAAGCGCATCGTGATTCCACGCACCGCTTCGAACGCCGCCGGCGGTACGTTGCGGAAGCCCTCCAAGTTCGTCTGCCGGCGCGTATCCGTGCCGCTCAACTCGAGCTCTTTCAAAAGCGGCGAGTAAAAAAAGTTGAAGTTCACCGAGGGCCCCAGCGCGTATTCCTCGATTCTCGCCGACGCAAGGCCCGCCGCGCTCAACGTCCCTTCGTCCATCAGGTGATCGGCCGTGGCGCGGTACTCCTCCGGCGACGATGCCAGGAAGAAGGCGCGTTCGAACGAGACGCGCGCGTGCGGCGCCTTCACCATCACTAGGCAGTCGATCTCGTCGGGAGACGCGTAGCGGCGCGGGTGCCGTATCCCCGCCGCCCGCATCAGGGCGTACTGATCCACGCCCTTTTCGGTGCGTTCTTCGGCTTTGAGCAAGGCGCGGTTTCCGAAGAACGGCACCAGCATGCGCCGCTCGATCTCCTCGTACTCGTACTTTTCGTGGAGGTAAACTTCGAAGGAGCGATTGGGAACGAAGATGACGTTCTGACGCAGCAGCCGTTGCTGCACCTCATCGTCGAGGATATCCGAAAACGCCGCCAGTTCGAGCACGGCATCGACGCAGCCGCGGCCGACGGGCTGCTCGCGGCGCGCAAAATGGCGTAGGTAGGTCTGTTCGCGCCCTTTGGCCGTAACGACCAAGTTGCGCAGCGCCTGCGCGCGTGCGCCGTAGGCCACCTCGAGCGCCGAGTGGCTTCCGATCGAACAGAGCGTGAGGCGAGCAGGGTCGTAGCCTGCGAGTGCGCTGCTTACGAGCTCCTGGCTCATGTGCCGAGCAGTTGCCGAGCCTGCGAGCTGTCTTGGTATTCGACGGTCAGGATCGCTCTGATCTGTCCGGCCGTGCGTTTGGACTGATCGTCGCTCATGCGCTGCAGCGTGTTATAGCACCAGTAGAGCAGCATCGGCAAGTCGCGATCGTGCGGATAGACTTCTTGCATGGCGACGATCGCTTTCGCGACGGCAAAGGCCTCGTCGCTCTCACGATTGCCGTAGTTGTAGTTCAGCATGTAGTTGATCCGCTTGAGCCGGTTCTCGATCTCTAGAATCGACATCCCTCGCGGGCCAAAGTACTCGTCGGCCGGGGCGAGCGTCGTGAGGTACGCGTCGTGCGGAATCGCGGTTACGGTCGCGATGACGCGAATTGGATCGACGGCCTTCAGGCGCGCGAGAAACGTCTGCGCGTTCGTGAAGTCAGCGGCGGTGTAGCCGTTGTCGCCCGGCGATGCGCGCTGCGCCGAAGCGACCAGCTCGTTTCCCCAGTTCGTCGGCAGGTGCGCGACCGGAAAGCTCGGCGCCGCGGCGCGCTCAAAAGCCAGGCTTCGCCATGCCGGATCGCGCGTCAGCAGCCACCCGCGCCAATCAGCCTCGACCCGGATCAGCAAGGCATCGACGTCGCCCGGATAGGCCTTGATGTTGGCGGTCGCATCTTCGTCGGCATAGCGCGCCAAGACTTGGGGCTGGTCTTCGGAGTTCACGCGGGCCATGAGCCCCTGCGCCTGCGAGACGGTCGCGAAATCTTGCGAGTGCTTCATCGCCCAGTCGGCCGCCTCACGCACCCACCAAACGGCGCCGTCGTGGTTGGTCAGAGGGTTATAATGCAGGCCGCTTCCAATTTGCACGGTCAAGGTTGCAAGCACGCCGTAGTTCGGGTCTGATGGATACTGCAGCGAGTACGCTCGGCCGGCATCGAAGATTGTGGCAAGATAGATTTGTTGAGGGCGAAAGCTCCAATCTGCGGCGGCATCCTTCGCGTAGGCGTCTTTCATCTGCGCGTAAAGCACCGCCGGGTCCGCTTCGAGCGTCGCATCGCTCTTAAGCGGAAGCACGGCGGCACCGCACAGCAGCGCGGCGGCCAGGCCTTTAGACCACGCTCGAGTCATCCAGCACCAAACCAAGGTTGTTGGTTAGCAAGGCATTCTTTATCTCGCGTGCGATGCGGCGCCCGGTGGACATTGGCTCAGAGTAGTTCAGATACGAGTACGGCGAGCCGTCAATGAAGAGATTCGTGCCGGCGACGATGCGCGCCGAGATCTCCATGACGTAGAACTGTATGTCCGGCGTGATGATCGTCTCGATGCAAAATGCGCCGAAAAGGCCCTTGGGACCGCAGATCTCCTTGCTGACCCGCACGACGTCGTCGCCCATTCGCAGCGCTTCGGCCAGCATCGACTCGCGAAGCGAGACCGGCTGATTGCCGACGACGACGTACGAAGGGCTGACGTCCATGCCTTCCTGGGCGGCCGCCGGAATGCGGCCTAGAGAATCCACGTTGGTCTCATAGCGGCGGTCCATCGACATAATTTCAAGCTTGTTCTGCAGCGGCGAGTAGAAGTAGTGAATGTAAAGCGGTACGCCGATGATGTATTCCTGAATGATGTAGGCTTCCTTGAGGTGCGCCGCGCGCGCTTCAAAGTCGTGGGCGTCTCTAATGAACATGTAGCCTTTTCCGCCCGCTGCCCCGTAGAGCTTGACGATAACCGGCCGGTCGATTTCCGCCCCGCTGCGAAACTGCCGCGGCAGTTTGAGCCCGGCCTGGGAGAGCCACTGCCGCTGCAACTCGCGGCTCGCCTCCCAATCGAGGACCGCTTTGTTCCCGAAATAGGGAACCGTCATCTTTTTGTGCTGCTCGAGCGAAAGATAGGCCACAAAGGATCCGTGCGGCACGATGATGGCTTTGCGGCGCTCGAGTTCGTCCATCAAGTTCATGAACTCGGCGTAGCGCTCCAGTACGATCACCTCGTCGACAAAGGCGAAGGAGCGGTAGAGCCGCTCGGTATCGCGATTCGAGATGGCGAGCGTCTTAAAGCCTTCGTCGTGAGCGCCTTTGAGAATTTGCAGCGCCGAATGGGACCCTAAGGTTGCGATTGTGTACGGACGGTTCATATGTGCGGTCTTAGACTACTCGCTCGCGCATGGAATGTCCCGTTCCATCGCGTAGCGCATCAATAGACGGCTCGTTCGATCGCCGGATTGCACAAAAGTCGCTCTACCGCGGCGCGCAGCGCCTCCCGATCGAGCGCGGCGTCGTGGGACCCCGAGAGCCGCCACGCAGTGGCCACGGGCCGCCCTGGGTGACCAGGCTCCAACAGCTCAATCCAAACTTCACCCGAGCGCGGGATCGCCTCGTCGAGCACGGTCACGCGATGCTTGTTTGGATTGAAGATCGTTTCGTCGGTCGTGATGCGCTCGATCAGTGCCGGCACGTCGCCGCCGTCATCGAAGAACCAGATTTCGCTGCGTTCGACCCGTTCGACCGCAACGCCCAGCCGGCGCAACGCGACCGCCGCGGTGAATGCGGTGTTGTCGGGTATCTTGAGGCTGATTGCGACGGCCCGCGTCATGACGCCAGTGCCCGCACGAAGCTGCGAAAGAGGACTGAGCCGCCGGAGGGTGCGAGAACGTCGTTGCCTTCACGGCGGTCGAGGTGGTTGAAGTTCCAGGCATCGCGCTCGGGGTGCGGCATGATTGCAAGCACGTTGCCCTCGCGATTTACCAAGCCCGCGCACCCGAGCGCGGATCCGTTGGGAATCGCGGCTCCGTTCACGCTGCCGTTTGCATCTGCATAGACGAAAGCAAGGTGGCCGCCGGCCATGATCTCGCTCAAGTGCTCGGAAGTGGCGGCGAGGCGCCCTTCTGCATGCGCGGCCCAAGCGGGCACGAGCGCGTCGTCCGGCAACGCCGCAGTAATTGCACAACGCCCCGGCTCGATTGCGAGCTTCATGTACACGTGCCGGCAGATAAAATGCGGCGCCGGACCATTGAGCGTAAACGCCGCCGTCGGCCGGCGAATCTGGCCGGTGCCCGGTACGAGGCCGGCTTCGAGCAGTATCTGCGCGCCGTTACAGATACCGAAAACGAGCTTTCCGCTTCCGGCCGCTTCGATGACGTAGTCCATCATCCGGTCGTGGGCGGCGATCGCTCCGGCCCGGATGCGATCCTCATAGGCAAAGCCGCCGGAGAGAACGTAGGCGTTGTATTGAGCCATTTTGCTCGCATGCGACCAATGGACGATCTCGGCGTCGCCGCCGCATTCGCGGAGAAGCCGCAGCGTCTCGTCTTCGGAGTTGGTTCCCGGGAAGACCGGGACCGCGATCCTAGCGCTCATGGGTAAAGCGCCTCTAACGGCTGCGACCAAACCTCTCGTAAATGCTCGACGCTAAACCGAGTGCCGTTGACGATCAGTTCGGGCGCATCGATCGTCACGCCGATTTGCAGCGTTCCGGTCACGTCCATGCCGCTATCGGGGGCGACTTCGCAGACAAAGCCACCCGCTTCACAGAGGGGATTGCCGAAGTCGATCTCGGCGCCGATCGTCCGCCCCGCCGCTGAAGCGTCGAAAGCCAAACGCGCGACCGCCGTCAGCATTCCGCCATCGGCGACGACGCGGCACGTACGCAGAATGCCGCGCGCAGTTGCATCCCGCACGATCGCAAGCGCGGCGCGCTCGGCATCGTACTCGATGCGCGGAAGCGTTCCCTTGACGCCGAGAAGCTCGGCCAGGACCGACCCCCCCGTCACGAGTTCGCGGCTTCCAATCCACAGCAGCGGCGAGCCGGCTGCTTTGAATCCAGGCGTAACGACGTTTGCGATATCGTCGATGGAGCCGATGCACGCGACGATCGCGGAAGCGGGAATCTCGCGGCCGCCGGACGCTTCGTTGTAGAGGCTGACGTTTCCGGAAACGAACGGCAGGTCGAGATCCCTTGCGGCGCGTCCAAGTGCCTCGACCGCCGCGATAAACCCACCGTACTGCTCGGCCTTGCGGGGATTTCCGAAGTTCAAGCAATCGGTCAAACCAATTGGGTGGGCGCCGACGGCAACCACACGGCGCATCGCCTCCAATACGGCCTGCTCGGCGGCATACGCCGCATCGATGCGCCCGTAACGGGGATTGCCCGCAACGGCAAGCGCGACGCCGAGACGCGAGCCCGGAACCGGTGCCAAGACGCCGGCGTCGGCCGCTCCGCGCGGCAGAACGGTGCGCCCCCGTACGACGGAGTCGTAACGCCGGTAGAGCGGCTCCCGCGAGCAAACGTCACGGTGCGCCAGCACCCGTGGAAAGACTTCCTGGAGATCCAAGGCCGGAATTTCCTGGGCGGCGGCGCCGTGATAGATCTTTTCCGTGTAAGGCATCTCGTCGTGAATCGACCCGGTGAGGAACTCGCTTTCGACGTCCATCACGATGCTGCCGCGGTATTGCAGAACGTACCGTTGCCGCGCGGTGACCTCACCGATCGCAGTGGCGCGCGCGTTGTAGGCGACGTCGGGCAGTCCGAACTCCTCGTTATAAATCTGCAGAAGCTCCGGAACAAAATCCGGCGGAACCACCCAGAGCATCCGTTCCTGCGTCTCGCCGACGGCGATGACTTCGGGCGGCATCCCTTCGACCGCAACGTTGACCTTGTCGAGGTCGATCTCGGCGCCGTATCCGCCGTGCGCCGTAACCTCCGCCGAACATCCGACGATGCCGCCCGCGCCAAGATCTTTAAAGGCCGCCGCAATGCTACGCTCGCGCAAGAGCCCAAAGACGCGGTAGCTCGCGCGCATCAAAACGTTTTTGAAGAACGGATCGGGGACTTGCACCGCGCCTTTGTTCAGCTCCGCGTCGCGTGCATCCAATGCGAGCGAGGAAAACGAAGCTCCCCCGAAACCGCTGGGATCGGTCGCTTTTCCGACGAGCACGATCTGCCAACCTTCGGCTCCTTTGGGCACGTAGGAGTGGATCACGTCCTTCTCGTTGACGACCCCGAGCGCGACGACGTTGACCAAACAGTTTTCGTTGAAGCCTCGTTCGAAGTAGACGTCACCGGCGATGTTGGGGACGCCGATCGCATTTCCATAGGCGCCGATCCCGTTGACCGCGCCGCGCGCGACGTGGCTTTGATGCGACGCGAGGTCGTCACATCGCCCGAAGCGCAACGGATCGGCCACCGCGACGACCTCGGCACCCATGCAGAGCACGTCGCGAACGATCCCGCCGACTCCGGTCGCCGCGCCCTCGAACGGAACGACTTGCGATGGGTGGTTGTGCGACTCGTGGGCGACGACGATCGCGTAACGCTCGCCGTCGTGCGTGCCGAGATGGAGAATCCCGGCATCCTCGCCCGGCCCGAGCAGCACGCGCGCGCCGCTGGTGGGGAGGCTCCTCAGGAAGCGGCGGCTCGACTTATAGCTGCAATGCTCGCTCCACGCGGCATCGAAGGCGTGCAGCTCCACGACCGATGGATCTCGGCCGAGCCGCTCGGCGATGCGTTGCAGCTCTTCGTCACGGAGGTTAACCAAGCGCACCCTTTTGCGACGCCGGCGGTTGCTGTTGGAGCGACGCATCGGCGTGGAGCACGGCTGACCGCGCGTTGGCCTGCATCAACAGCGTGCGCCCAAAAAGCACGGTATCTTCGAGTCCAAAGACCTTCGCGCACTGCATCATAACGCGACCGATATCGTCGCGGCCGTCGACGATCGGTGCCGACGAGGCCGCTTCGAGCATCGAACGCAGCAGCTCGTTTTCGCCGACCGGAATTACGACGAGACGCGCGAAACTGGCTTCGAGCTGCGCCATCAACTGCAGCACGAAGCCCGGCGTCGATGCGGCACTTGCCACGTGGCGTACCGTAGGGACGCCAAGCTGGCCGAGCGCGTTGCCGATCTCGTTCGCGCGCTCGACCTGCGTGGCAGAATCGGCGATAATCGCGACCATGCCGGGCCGCATGACCGGAAACGTTCCGACGAAGTCCGCGACCCGCTCGTAGGCCTGTTTGACCATCTCCACGGCCGGCTCGTCGACCGTCTCGAGGTTCCGGTACATCTGCTTGTCGAGCATCAGCTCTTCTCGGCCCTGCGGCCAAATGCGCCAGGAGTCGTTGTCGATCACGTCGGCGATCACGAGCTGACCCTGGTTTTCGCCACCCGCGAGCCGCCCGAACTCGATCTTCAGATCGACTAACATCACGTCGCGCTTGCGCCACGCATGCGATAGGATGTCGAAAGTCAGGCGCGCGAGTTCCGTCATCGCACCGACCTCTTGCGGCGCGGCGAGGTTTTGAGCAACGATTTGATCGGGTGTGATCATCGGATCGTGCGCCGCATCGTCTTTAAAGAAGAACTCGATCACGTGCGGCACGAGCAGGGTTCCTCGGGCCAGACCAGGGTTGCGCTTGGCAAACGACCCGGCCGCAATCCCGCGGGTCACCACTTCGAGGGGGATCATGTTGGCGCGCCGGACGACCATCTCGTTGTTGTCGTCGTCTTCGCCGCCGTTGAGATAGTGCGTCGGCAAACCGCAGAGATTGAGTAAGCGAAAGACGCGCGCGGTGGTCTGTGCGGCCAGACGCCCCTTGCCGGCGATCACGTTGCGGCGCGCGCCGTCGCCTGAGGATATTTGATCGGTCTGCGCGACGACGAGCTGATGCGGCTGACCGGGGTTCTCGTAGAGCACCTTCGTCTTGCCGCGCGCTATTTCGATGCCTTTATTCACGTTACGCGTACCTCGGCTTGACGGGGAAAGGGTGCCAAACCTTCGATGCGGTCGGCTAAGAGCCGGGCGCGTTGCGGCGCGGTCCCGACGTGGCCGCTCGGGTCGAGCAGGCGTCGTATCTCGGCCGGCTTCACGAGTGAGGTCAACTCGGCGCGGTCCGTCAAGAGGTGCGCAAGCGGGTTCTCATCACCGCGACGAACCGCTTCCCACGCTTCCATCGATGCATTGCGCAACGCTTCGTGCAAAAGCTGACGGTCTCCGCCGGATCGCGCCGCTTCCGTCATCACCGCCTGCGTGCCGGTGAAGGGAGCATACGTGCGGACGTTTTGAGCGATGCGCCGCTGTTCGACGCGCAGGCCATCGATGACCGTGCGAGCGAGCGTTACCAACTCGTCGGCGCAAAGCAACGCCTCGGGCAACACGATGCGGCGGTTCGCGCTATCGTCGAGCGTTCGCTCGAGGAAGTTCGTCGCCGCATTTTGCCAGGTGACGTCGGCGTAGCCGGGCAGCAATCGAGCCAGCGAGTCGATCCGCTCGCTGAGGATTGGATTCTGTTTGAAAGGCATGACCGAGCTGCCGACTTGTGATTCACCAAACGGCTCTCCCAGCTCGCCGAAGCCCGGGCTTGCCAGGACGCGGACGTCGGCCGCGAACTTCGAGAGCGAGGCGCCAAGGCCGGCCAGCGCGGAGAGCAGCAAGTAGTCGAGCTTTCGTGGATAGGTCTGCGTGCTGATCTCGCGAGCGGTCAGCCCGAACTGCCCGAGAACGTAGGCTTCGATCTCTGCAGAACGGCCGTTCTCGCCGACGAGCCGCTCGTAGGACGCAGCCGTACCCACGGCTCCGCGCAGTCCCTTCGTCGTGAGATTGTTGAAGACGAACCGTAAGTTTTCGTCGTCGACGAGTAAGTCTTGGGCATAGCTTGCGAACCGGTAGCCTAGCGTCGTCGGCTCGGCCGGCTGGAGATGGGTGTAGGCCATGCAAACGAGATCCGCATTCGCGCGAATCTTTGCAGCGAAGGCTGTAAGCAGCTCGCGCAGATTCGAACCCACGTATGCTAGCGCGAGCCGCAACCGATAGGTCTCGACCGTGTCTTCGACGTCCATCGAGGTCGCGCCGAGGTGGAGCTTTCCGCCGCCACGCTTTGCCTGCGATGCAAAGAGGCGGATCTCCGCCATCAAGTCGTGGTGGATCTCACGCTCGATGGCCAGCGCCGCTTCGATGTCGATGTCGCCGGCATGCGCGCGAAGATCGTCGAGCTCGGCCTGTGCGACCAGGCCTTGCGCGGCCTGCGCTTCGGCGAGAGCGACCCACACGGCGCGCCAGAGTCGCCGCCGCCGCTGCTCTGAAAAGAGCGAGCGCAGCTCCGCGCGGCCATATCGCCAGGAGAACGGCGAGGCGTACGAGTGATGATCCATGGATTTGAAACGCCTTCGCCTTACGGGAAGCCGCGGCCTCGTCACCGTAGAAGCATCGCAATGAAAGCGGCCGCGGCACTATCGGCAGCCGTCGTAGCGTGCTTGGCAGGATGCACGAAGAACGGCTCGGCGCCCGGCATGCGCCATCCCTGGACGCATGCCGGCGTGCTGCGCGTCGCCGTCACCGAGGAGCCGAAGAACCTCAATCCGTTGCTCGCCGGCACGACGATCGAGATCTTCATCGACCGCTTGATGTTCGAGCCGCTGCTGTCGGCCGACGCGCGCGGCAATACCGTGCCCATGCTCGCTGCCGTGGTACCGACACAAGCCAACGGGGGCATCAGCGCGGATGGCCTTACAATTACCTATCATCTCCGCCGCGACGCAAGGTGGAGCGACGGCGTGCCGGTGAGCGCGCACGACGTTGCATGGTCGTGGCAGGCGATCGAGAACCCGAACAACGACGCGGTCTCGCGCCACGGCTACGACGAGGTGCGGGCGATCGACACGCCGGACGCGCACACCGCCGTCGTGCATTTGAAGCGGCGCTTTTCGCCTTTCGTGAACACCTTTTTTGCCGAGAGCGACCAGGTGTACGACATCCTGCCCGCACACGTCCTGGCGCGCTATGCGAACGTTAATAACGTACCCTTCAACGCCCGGCCCAGCGTCGGCGACGGGCCCTTTCGCTTCGTGGAGTGGCGCCGCGCCGATCGCATCTTGCTCGAAGCCAACCCTCGCTTCTTCCAGGGAGCGCCCAGATTAAAGAGCGTCGAAGTATTCTTCGTTCCCAACGAGGACTCGGGAACGAACTTGCTGCGTACCCACGCAATCGACTATCTCTATCAACCGTCGATTCAAACCTACCCGACGCTAAAGTCGCTGCCCGACGCACGGATCGTGTGGGTCAACGCCAACGGCTTCGAGGGCGTGGAGTTCAACCTATCGCATCCGCTGCTGTCCGATGCTCGCGTGCGGACGGCAATTGCGGCAGCGCTCGACAAACCGTCCTTCACGACTTCCCTGACGCACGGACAGACGGTTCCGGCGACCGAAGATTTGCCGAACTGGATTTGGGCCTTCGACCCGAGCGTGCGATCGGTGCCGTTCGATCTCGCGCGCGCGAGGCAGTTGCTCGCACAAGCCGGATGGATGCCCGGCGCCGACGGAATCGTTCGAAAGCAAGGGCAGCCGCTCGAGCTGCTGCTGGTCACCGATAATGCGAGCGCGACGCACCGGTCGGAGAGCATCTTGATCCAGGCCGCGCTGAAGCGGATCGGCATCGCCGTCGACGTGAAGTACTATCCATTCGACCTCCTCTACGCACCGCAAGCAATGGGCGGCATTCAGCACGGCGGAAAGTTCGACATGCTGGCCTATGGCTGGTATGCCGGCATCGATCCGGACAACTCCTCCGAACTTACCTGCGACAACTTCCCGCCGCACGGTTACAACGACCCGCGTTATTGCAGCAATGCGATGGACGCCGCGCAGCAGACGGCGTTATCGCACTACGATCGCGCGACGCGGCGGGCGGCGTACTCAACGATCGAGCACCTCCTCGCGCGCGACAACCCGATCCTCTTCTTCTGGTGGCAGCGCCAGCAAGAGGCAATAAGCGTCGACTTCCACGGCTTCGATCCCAACCCGGTCGTCGAGTCCTGGGACGCATGGCGCTGGAGTACTTAAACCGAATCGGACATCTGCATCGGGCACGTCACGCTTGAACGCCTCGGCTCCCAGCGGGATGAAAAAGGCGTCGTTCTTTCCCCATATGGCCAGCAGCGGAGGCCGGTGCGTTCGGAGGTACTGCTGATACAGAGGATAGCGCTCGATATTCGACTTGTAATCGAGCTCGAGGTCGGCCTGTAGATCCATCATCCCAGGGCGGGCAAGCAGCGCCGCATCCAGCCAATAAGCCTCGGGCTCGATGCCGGCGCGATTACTCACCCCTTGAAAATATGCCTCACGGACCCCATCGAGCGACATGCGCTCCTTGAATTTCTCTCGAATGGCCGGTGACGGTTGCGTCCAATAGGCACGCAATGGCTCCCACGGAGCGGTGCCCAAGCCCTCCTCGTAGACATTGCCGTTCTGCGAGATGATTGCGGTGATGCTGTCCGGATTGGTGACCGCCAGATTGAAGCCGACGGGTGCGCCGTAATCGAACACGTACATCACAAAGGGTCGTAGCGAAAGTTCGTTCACAAAGCCTGCAATCGTCTCGGTCAAACCGGCAAAAGTATATTGATAGTTCGCCCCGTCTTCGATCGTCGTAAATCCGAAGGAGGGCAGAGTAGAACCGGACGTCCTCGTGTGCCGGCTTCACGGTAAAACACTTTCGCCGGACCTACTTGGACGGTCGAATGACGAGCGTGTGGCATGCAGATGTTCTTTCCCGGCTTGTTTAGCGCGACTCCTTGCGAATTGCCGGAGTAAGGAAGGCCGCAATCGCGACGGCGGCGGTGCCGACGCAGGCGATCGTCATCGCGGCGTGCGGCGAGCGATGGTCCGCAACCCAGCCAAAGAACGTCACGCTCGGCGCCATTCCTGCGAGGACGAGCAGACGAACCGCGCCCATCAGCCGCCCAACCATATGCTCGGGCGTTACCCGCATGCGAAAGCCGATGATCTGGGCAATCTCGAAGTTCGCCAGCGCATTCGAACTGGCCCAGAAGAAGGCGGCCAGCCATATATTCGAGACGAGCACGACCGGAATGAAGAGTATCGCGTCGATCAGATAGGCGCGCGTTAGCGAGCGCCCAAGCGGCCAGCGTTCGGCGTAGCGCGCCGCGACCGAAGCTCCCGCGATCGCGCCGAGCGCCGAGATCGCGAAAAAGAAACCGACCTGCTGATCCGTGGCATCGAAGCCCTTCTTGAGAAACGGAATCAGAATCGCATAGCAACCGAAGCCGAAGATGTTGAGCGAGAAGGCCACGAAGGCTTGCGCGCGCATCCCAAGATCGGACCACAGCGAGCGGTACCCGAGCGCAACGTCGCTGAGAAAGTGGCGCAGCGTCGGCAGGCCGCTCGTCTTCTCGGGTCCCAGCGACGGAATCGAGACCAGCGAGAGCTGCGAGCCCAAGTAGGTGAGCGCGTTGATCGTAAGCGCCGGCAGCGGGCCGAGAGTGGCGAAGAGCGCGCCGCCGATCGCCGGCGTCACGAGATTCGACGTGTTCTCGGCCGCTAGAAGCATCGCGATCGCCTTGGTCGACTGCTTGCTGCCCAGAAGGTACGGAATGCTCGAGGACTGTCCGCCCAGAAAGCCGGCCGCGCAGATCGAGATGATCACTAAGCCGCCGTAGATCA
>JBEKRW010000027.1:0-16886 GCA_049517595.1 Candidatus Cybelea sp.
CCTCTTCACTGTGGGTTGTTCCCCAAACGAAGCCGTGCGCGGCCAGCGCGTCGAGTCCGGTAACCAGTTCGGGGTGCGTATGCCCGAAGAGCAACGGCCCGTAGGCCATGATATAGTCGACGTACCGCCGGCCCGATTCGTCGTATGCATGCGCGCCGTGGGCCGACGCTTGCACGAACATCGGCAAGCCGGCGCTCCAGCCCGAGCGGACCGGCGAATCGCAACCCCCGGCGAGAACCCCGAGCGCGCGCTCGATCGACCCTTGCATCCCCGGCGCGGTTCGAAGGTTCAAGCAAGAAGCCATGCCCGAAATTGAAATCGCCCCTCAGACCAACATCAAGGAACTCGTCGCGCAGCTGCCGATTGCCGCCGAGGTTTTGACGGCATTTGGGCTTGGCTGCAGCGGCTGCGGCGTGAGTAAGTACGAAAATATCGAGCAGGGCGCGCGGGCGCACGGCCTGCGCATCGAGCCGATCGTCGCGGCACTTCGAGAGGCTCGCGTGTCGGGAAGCGTTCCCAAGATTTCCGAGGAAGCGCGCCGGCCGGCCGCGCGAGCGCCCGGCGCCTTCAGCGGCCGCACCAAGTTCGCGCACACGATTCCAATCATGTCGGGCAAAGGCGGCGTCGGTAAATCGCTAGTCACGGCGCTGCTCGCCGTCGGGCTACGGCGCAAACACTATCGGGTCGGCATCATCGATGCCGACATCACCGGGCCCTCGATTCCGAGACTCTTTGGTCTGCGCGAGCCGCTGAAGATTGAAGGCGATCCGGTCAAAACCACGCCCCAGGGGCAACCGCAGCCGCTCATGCATCCGGCGGTTACGCGAAGCGCGATCGAAGTCGTTAGCTCGAATCTCTTTACCGACCAGGAAGACAAGGCGATGATCTGGCGCGGGCCGATCGTCGCCAGCGTCATCCGTCAGTTCTACGAGCAGGTGCTCTGGAGCGAGCTTGATTTTCTCCTCGTCGATCTTCCGCCGGGCACGTCGGACGCACCGCTGACCGTGTTGCAGTCGCTGAACATCGACGGAGTCGTGCTCGTTACGATGCCGCAAGCGCTGGCGACGATGATCGTGCGCAAAGCCGCCAACTTGATCCACCAATTGAAAAAACCGGTACTCGGCGTCGTCGAGAACATGTCGTACTTCGTGGCGCCCGACACGGGAAAGCAGTACGAGATCTTTGGGCCGTCGTACGCGCAGCGCGTCGCCGACCTGGCACAGGCCCCGGTCTTTGCCCGCATCCCCGTCGATCCCATCAAGCTGCAGCTCGCCGACGAGGGAAGAATCGAGGAGCTGGACGACCCGGTCTGCGACGTTTTGGCCGACAGCCTGCTCGCCGCAATCGCCGCGCATCCCAAACCCAAAGAAACGATTTCGATCGTCTGACCGGCATCCAGCGGAGGGAACAGGTTTTCGGCGAAGCGCCGCGCTGATGAGCGGTCGAAAGTTGCTGTTGGGCGTCGGAATGGGATTGGGCGCCGGTTATATCGCGGCGAGAGCGTACGAAGCGTTTTTTGAGTGGCGCGATCCCGCCCCGTCCGTCGCCAAAGATGCGGCGGCATACGCGCGGATTCGACGAGCACTCGAAGTCGCAGGCACGTTGCGGGGAACCGTCGGATTCCTGGCGTTCGCCTACGGCCCGCTTGCAACTCGCATAGACCGGGCAACGACGAGGCTTCCGGTTTGGGCTCGTCCCGCCGCCTTCCACGCCGCACTTTCGCTTGCATCGGCAGTCGCTGAGCTGCCCGTCTCGTTCGTCGAGGAGTACTCGCTCGAACGCCGCTTTGGGCTGAGCGACCAATCGCGGGCCGACTGGTTGAGCGACTATGCAAAGGGCGCGGCGATTTCCGCCGGGCTGACGGCGATGCTCGCCTCGCTGCTCGGGTTCGCGCTGAAGTGCGCGCCGCGGCGATGGCCAATCCTGGCATCCATCGGCGTTTTCCCGCTCTTCGTAATCGGTAACCTCATCGTGCCGATCTATGTGATGCCGCTCTTCAACGAGTTCGAGCCGGTGATCGGCTCGCTGGAGGAACGCTTGCGCGCGCTCGCTTCACGGTTCGGAGTCGGCGACGCCGCGATTCTTCGCATGAACATGAGCCGGCAGACGCGCAAGGCCAACGCGTTTGTAACCGGCATCGGAAAGACGCACCGCATCGTGCTCGGCGACACGCTGATCGAAGCCTTCCCGGAGAACGAGACGGAGTTCGTGGTGGCGCACGAGCTGGGCCACTACGTGAATAAAGACACGTGGCGGCTGATCGGGCTGGGCGAGGTGATGGCCTTCGTACTCTTCATCGTCTCGAACGCAGCGGTCTCGAAGGAGGAACGCGCGGAGCTGCGCGATCGCCCCCTGCTCATCGTGCGCCTCTACGCAGCAATGCTCGTCGCGACGCAGGCCCTTCGCCCGCTGCTCTTTGCGTTTTCGCGCTCGCGCGAGTGGGCTGCGGACCGCTTCGCCATCGCGGCTACCAGCGACGCCGCGGGCGGCGCTTCCGCCTTTCGCCGCCTACGCGATCAGAATCTCGCCGACGAAGATCCGCCGCCGTGGTACGAACTCTTCTTCTCCTCGCATCCTTCACTCCGCGCGCGCATCGCGGCGCTGGAGGAAGGCTCCTAAATCAGTCTTCTCCACCGGCAATCCGGTTCGAAGCTCGGCACGCAGCTCGCCGAAGAGCCCAAAGCCTTCGGCAAAGGCATCGTGCTTGTGAATTGACTCCTCGTTGACTTGGCCGGCGAATACGAACGTCTCCTCGCCGAGATCGGCATACATCTCGAGCGCGCGCCAGAGAATTCCGCGCACGACGTCCTCGACGAACTTCGGATTGTGATGCGCCTTGTTGACCACGAAGAACTCGTCGGGGCGCTTGAGCAGATCGTAGGTTTCGCTCGACATCGAGTTCTCGACGATTTCGACGAGGTCTTCGGCGCGGATGACGTCGCTCTGCGCGTCGGGGACGCCGATCAGAATGCTGCCGCGCCCGCGTTGGTTATGAGTTGCCACCGGCAGGACGTCGAGAGCTCGCCGCGCGTCGCCCTCGCTAAAGCCCGCTTCGACGAGCTGATGCATCGAGTGCTCGCGCACCATCGCCTGCGCGCAGGGGCAAGCGGTCATGCCTTCGGCCTCGACGCCGACGACGCGACGCGTTCCGCTTTCGTCCGCGTGCGCGATGCCGACGAGGGTGTACGTCTCCTCGCCGCGCTTGCCGCTCACGGGCGTCCAGCGCTCCAAACCGAAGCTGGCGCGCAGACGCACTTCGGCGCGTACCGCACGCTGGCTGCGCACGATCTCGCACGCGATCGCTTCGGCGAGCCGTTCGATTCGCGCCGGCTTGGTAGCGCCTGCCAGTACGTCGAGCGTAGCTTCTTCGAGAATTTCAGCAAAGCGCGACATATGAACGCCGGCCCGGTCCGCGGCAAGATCCGCGACCATCGAGAACTCGCCGTTATAGACCGCCGGCCGGCCGTCGATTTCCAAATGCACGACGCGCCGCACCCGCGAAACGCCAGCGCGGCTCAACGAAAGCCGAATCTCGGGCTCCTCGGATTGGCGGTCGGTGTCGAACCGAAGCCCGCGTTCCCGTCGCCGAACCCGGCCGTTGGCGGAGGCGCGGATCAGTTGCGGTGCGATTTCCGCAAGGGGAACGGCATTATACGGACGCGCCTCGAGCTGCGCTTGCACGGTCTCCCCATCGAAAACGAGAAGATCGATGTCGATTGGGCGCGCCTCGAGCCGCTGCGTTCCACGCGCTCGCCCGACGGCAAGCTCGACGTCGCGCGCGAAGTTCGCAAAGGCGTCGGCATCGAGTTTCGAGCGTAGCGCCGCGGCAACGTTCAAGTAAGCCGGCCCTTGCGCGCCGTCGGCGGCTTCGGACTCGTAAAACGCCGAAACGGTTAGGATTTGCGCGCGCGCTCGCAAGCGCTGCAGCGCGGCCAAGATGTTCGCCTGCCGGTCGCCGAGGTTCGAGCCAATCCCGACGTAAAGGTCGTGCACAGCGGCCTCTCTTCATATTCGCTGGCGGAATTCCCACCAAAGCCATCGTATCGTAGCCGAACCGTGCAAAGCGACACCCTCTATCCCTACGTCCTCGAACCAAAGCTCACGACGCAGGTCTGGGGCGGCGACGAGTTGGTGCGAGTCTACGGCAAACACGGCGATCCGCAGGCTCGCCTGGGCGAATCGTGGGAATGCTGGGACACCGATCGCGTCCTCAACGGTTCGCTGGCAGGCAACAGCGTGGCCTATCTGCGTATGCGCTTGGGTCCTAAGCTCATGGGAGATATCAATCCGAAACGCATCTTTCCGGTACTGACGAAGATTATCACGGCCCACGACTGGCTCTCCGTGCAGGTTCATCCCGACGACGCCTACGCCCAGCGAGTCGAGCATCAGCCGTTTGGAAAGACCGAGTGCTGGTACGTTCTCGACGCGCAACCGCAGGCGCAAATTATCTACGGTTGGACGCGCGATACGTCACGCGAAGAATACTTGCAGCGCGTCGCCGACGGAACGCTCGGCGAGATTCTGCGCAAGATCGACCTCAAAACGGGCGACACCGTCTACATCCCGCACGGGGTCGTCCACGCGATCGGGCCCGGCGTGACGGTCTTCGAAACCCAGCAGGCCTCCGATCTCACGTACCGGATGTTCGATTTTAACCGCGTCGGCCTCGACGGCAAGCCGCGCGAACTCAACGTGCAAAAAGCTGCCGACGTATTGCACTACGCGGCCACCACGACGGGGACGCTTCTACAGATTCCCTATCATTTCGAGGGCCTCGACCGGACGGCGCTGATCGCCGACGAACATTTTGTCGTCGAGCGGATCACGGCGACCGGCGAGCCTGCATCGCTACGCACCAACGGGCGCCCGCTGATCGTCATGTCCCTCAACGAGCCGCTCGAAGTGGCGAGCGACAAATCCAGCGTTACGCTATCGCGCTATCAAACGGCACTGATTCCCGCCTCGGCAGAGTGGTGCACCGTCAGCGCTTCGGCAAGCGATACCGCTGCATTTATGTTCGTGACGCCGCCTCACGACCGGCAAGGTCTGGCAGTCCGGCTCGTCGCGGCGGGCATCCCGCAAGAGTCCGTCGATCGCTTCATGGAGCAGTTCTGAACTCGTCTCCCGAGACGCTCGCCTCGATCTACGGCACGCCGCTGCTCGTCATCGATCTCGACGCCGTCGATAGGGCCGTCGGCGTACTCGTACGCTGCTCCAGCGACCTTGGCGTCGAAGTTTCGTACGCCGCCAAGGCCTTTGCAACCGTTGAGTTTCTCCGCTTTCTAGCGCGATACCCGATTGGCGTCGACGTCTGTTCGCTGGGCGAGCTCGTTACCGCCGAGCGAGCCGGATTCAAAGCGGAGCGCATCACGCTGCACGGCGCGGGAAAGTCCGACGAGGAGCTGCTTGCCGCTTGCACGGGAAGGATCGGCCTTATCGCGGTCGACGGCATTGCGGAACTGAAGCGGCTGGCGGACATTTCGCGCAACGGAAATACCGCGAACGTGTTGCTTCGGTTAAACGTCGGCGTTGATGCGAGCACGCATGCGTTCGTCCGCACCGGCGGCAAGGACAGCAAGTTCGGCATTCACCCGCGTGATGAAGCGGCGGCGGCGACGCTGCTCCTAGCCAATCCGCAGTTGCGCTTGGCCGGGGTGCACGCACATATCGGCTCGCAGATCTACGACGAGTCGGCTTATTTGGAAAACGCGTCGGCGCTCGTCGCAGCGGCGCAGCGCTTTGCAAGCTCCGGGCTTGTGGGCGAGCGGATCGTGATCGGCGGCGGTTTCGGCGTGCCGTCCGATCCTAACGGCGACGACGAAAGGCTCGACGTTGCGGCGACCGTCGCCGCCGCCGCGGCCTGCGTTGCCGGCGCGGCGCAGAAACGTGGGCTCGGCGCGGTCCGGTTGGGAATCGAACCGGGGCGCGCGATCGTCGCCGATGCCGGCACGACGCTCTATCGAGTTCTGGCAATTAAACGCCAGTCGCAGCGCACCTTCGTGATCGTGGACGGCGGCATTGCGGAAAACCCGCGCCCGGCGCTCTACGGCGCGCGCTACCACGTTACCGCCGTAACGCCGCGGCACGGAAAGGAGCAAGAGATCACCCTCTGCGGCCGCTCGTGCGAAAACGACGAGCTTGGCACGATGCAGCTTCCGTGCGACGTCGCGCCGGGCGATCTTCTGGCGATGGGCTCGACCGGGGCGTACACCTACAGCATGGCCGGGAACTATAACCGCTTTCCCAAGCCGGCCGTGGTAGGTGTCGCAGACGGCGCCCACCGGTTGCTGGCGCGGCGCGAAACCGTCGACGACGTCCTTCGCAACGACGCCGTCTAAGCGGTGCTCGGGTGGACGCATCCGCCCGGCGGGCTGCGGCGTTCTAAATAATGTATGGAAACGAAAATTGCTACCTTTGCTGCCGGCTGCTTCTGGGGGGTCGAAGCGGCATTCCGGCAGCTCCCAGGAGTCGTCGAGGCCGTTTCGGGCTACACAGGCGGCCACGCCGACAACCCGACGTACGCCCAAGTCTGCGGTCACCGAACGGGCCACGCCGAAGCGGTCGAAGTGACCTACGACCCACAGCGCGTGTCGTACGACCAGTTGCTCGACCTGTTCTGGCAGATGCACGATCCCACGCAGCTCAATCGCCAGGGGCCCGACGTCGGCGATCAGTACCGCTCGGCGATCTTTTCGCACGGACCCGAACAGGAGCGCGAGGCAATCGCATCGCGCGACCGGGAGCAAAAGAAATACTCCCGGCCGATCGTCACGCAGATCGTTCCGGCACCGCGGTTTTGGCCGGCCGAAGAGTACCATCAGCGGTACTTTGAGCGCAACGGCGGCGCGGCGTGCCACGTGATCCCGGGAGGGGCGCGATGAAGCGCGGCGAGTTTCTGACGACCGCGGCAACGCTCGCACTTTTCGGTTTGGCGATTCGCGGGACGGCCGCGCAAGAGCAGTATGAAGTTACCCACACCGAAGCGCAGTGGCGCGCGATGCTCGGCGACGACCGGTTTGGAATTCTGCGCCGGGGCGGAACCGAGCCCGCCTTTTCGAGCCCGCTGATCGGCGAAAAACGGCCGGGCATGTATGCCTGCGCCGGTTGCGAGCTGGTGATCTTTTCGTCGAAGAAAAAATACGATAGCGGTGACGGTTGGCCGTCGTTTTGGGACGTGATGCCCAACACGACAAAAACGCAGAACGATTATTCGATCATGGAAATGCGCACCGAGGTGCACTGCCGTCGCTGCGGCGGCCATCTCGGGCACATTTTCGACGACGGACCTCCGCCCACGCATCTGCGCTATTGCATCGACGGTCTCGCGCTTCGTTTCGTGCCCGCGTAATCCGAGCTTAGCCTGCGGATCCTAATTACCAACGACGACGGCATCGACTCGCCCGGCATCGAAGCACTCGTGGACGTGCTTTCCGGCGAGCACGATGTCGTCGTGGTCGCGCCGTCGGGCGACCGAAGCGGTGTCTCGCACGCGATCACTGCAGACGAAGCGATTACCATCGAGCGCCGTCACGCGGCCAAGGTTCCGGCCTACGCGTGCTCGGGAACTCCGGCCGATTGCGTCTTCCTCGGTTCGACCGAGCTGGGAACGCGTCCGGAGCTGGTCGTCAGCGGCATCAATCACGGTCCGAATCTGGCCGACGACATCAACTACTCGGGGACCGTCGCAGGCGCCGTGGAGGCCTGCCTGTTAGGAATTCCCGCGCTAGCGGTCTCGCTTGCATCCGACCATGAAGAGCCGTTGCACCGGCGATTTTGGGAGAGCGCAGCCGCGATCGTCGAGCGCTGCGTTCGCGAAGAATTCGAGCGGCTCGCAGACCCCGCGTGCTACTGGAACTTAAACGTTCCGAACATCCCGCTCGAGGCGATTCGGGGAATCTCCGTCACCCGTTTGGGACGCAAGCGCATCTGCGGACGAATGGTCGGCGAAGAACGCGGCGGAGAGACGCGCTACTACCGCGCCTGGGAGTCGCCCTTTGAAACCGACCGCGACACGCTTGGCACCGACATCGGCGCCGTTCACGCCGGCTACGCCAGCCTTACGCCGCTCTTGCTCGACCGTACGGCGCCGTCGGCCTTGCGCTGACCGTTGGGCGTCGCCGCGGCAGGCTTTACGCGCTGCGGCAGACGGCGTCCGACGAACTCGGCCACGAGCGCAAGTCGTTGCATCAGAAGCGCGAACTGTTCGCAGTCCAACGATTGAGCCCCGTCCGAAAGCGCGTTGGCCGGATCGGGATGGACTTCGATCAGCAGTCCGTGGGCGCCGGCGGCGATACTGGCGACGGCAGTCGGCGGAACGAGCCGCGCAATCCCCATGGCATGCGACGGATCGACGATTACCGGAAGATGCGTCATCCCTTCGAGCAACGGCACGACGGCAATGTCGAGCAGATTGCGAGTTGCCGGATCGAACGAGCGAACGCCGCGTTCGCACAGAACGACGTTCTCGTTGCCGCCGAGCATGACGTATTCGGCGGCGAGCAGCCACTCTTGCACCGTGGCGGAAAGACCACGCTTTAGGAGCACGGGCACGCGAGCCGCACCGACTTCCCGCAGTAACGGAAAGTTCTGCATGTTCCGAGCGCCGATCTGCAGCATGTCGGCATACCGCGCGACCTTCTCGACGTCGCGTGGATCGAGCACTTCGGTCACGACGCCCAGGCCGTAGCGGTCGCCGGAATCGCGCAGCATCTTGAGGCCCTCTTCGCCGAGGCCTTGAAACGAGTACGGCGAGCTGCGCGGCTTATAAGCGCCGCCGCGAAGAACGTTCGCACCCGCGGCAGCCACCGCGGCCGCGGCCAAATCGAGCTGTTCGGCCGATTCGACGCCGCAAGGCCCGGCGCAAATGGCAATCTCGTCGCCTCCAAAAGTCGCACCGCTGCTCAAACGCACGACCGTACGTTCGGCCCGCGCATCGCGGCGGACCAGCCGGTACGACTGCGGTACGTTAACCCCTCGCTCCACGACTCTCGGCTTCGACGCATGGTCGGCCCCTCATGCCGCGCCCGGCAGGCGCCTACCGTATCGCTCCCGCAATCAAACCGCCGTGGAGCGCGTTGCCGTCACCGGAATGGGGATCGTATCGCCAATTGGCGAGGCGCTCGACGTGTTCTGGCAGCACTTGCTCGAGGGCAAGCGCGGAATCGCGCCCATAACATCTTCTGGGGCTCAGGCTTCCGGAAACGGGCTTTGGGCGGCGGTCGCGGACGATTTTTTGGGTCGCAGCCCGGTTCCGCCGGCAGCTTTGCGCAATACCGACCGTTTCACTCAGTTCGCAATGGCGGCCACAGTCCAAGCGCTCGACCAAGCCCAGCTCGATCCACCGCAGGAGCGCACCGCGGTCATCGTGGGCAACACGATGGGCGGTTTTCCCCTCGTCGCCCAGGCGCAGACGAGCCTCCTGGAATCCGGCGGCCGGACCGTATCACCCAAACTGATGGCGCTGGTAATTCCGAACATGCCGAGCGCACTGATCGCGATGCACTGGAAGCTGCACGGACCGCAACTGGCGATCAGCACGGCCTGCGCTTCATCGCTGGACGCGATCGGATTGGCATCGGGGATGATCGAGCGAGATGAGATCGACGCTGCAATTGTGGGAGGCAGCGAAACGCTGTTGAGCCCGCTCGTATACGAAAGCCTCGTCCGGGCGGGCGCACTCTCACGCAACACCGATGCGACGCGCGCGTCGCGACCGTTCGACGTCGACCGGGACGGCTTCGTGATGGGCGACGGCGCCGCGATCCTCGTCTTGGAGCGCATCGAGCGCGCTTGGGAACGCGGAGCGCGCGTGCTGGCGCGTATTCGTGGCTACGGTTCGCTCTCCGACGCGTATCACATTACGTCGCCCGACCCGTCGGCACGCTACGAAGTGCGCGCGATGCAAGACGCGATCGAACGCGCGGGCGAAGCCGGCGCGCAATGCGCCGTCGTCTACGCACACGCGACCAGCACGATCGTCGGCGACGCCGCGGAGGCCAAGGCAATCGACGCCGTGTACGCCGATCGCCCGGCAATCGTTACTTCGATCAAAGGACACGTCGGGCACAGCATGGCCAGCGCGGGCGCGATGTGCGCGATCGCCGGCATCGCCGGGATGCACGAAGAGCGCATTCCGCCCACGCTCGGGACGCAGCGACTCGATCCGGCAACGCGTTTCGACCTCGTGATGGAGCGCCCGCGCTCGCATCGCTACGCCGCCTTTCAGGTGAACGCTTTCGGCTTCGGCGGACAAAACGCGTCGCTGGTTATTTCGCGATGACGCGCGAGCAGGGCGCTCCGATTCTAACTCGGAAACTTCGCCGCCTGAGGTAGGACGCCGATGAATCTTCTCGTTAAAGGAACGAGCGGGCCGTTGACCGGCGAGGTCGAGGTTCCCAACTCGAAGTATCACGCGCATCGAGCGCTCATTCTGGCGTCGTTGGCGCCGGGAACGAGCCGAATCCTCGGCCTCTCCGACGCTCGCCACGTGCAGTTTACCATGGACGTTTTGCGCGCGCTCGGCACGAAGATCGAGGTCGAGGGCCAGACGCTGCTCGTTGCCGGCGGCCCCTATCACGTCAAGCGCAAGGTCGTCTCGGTCGGCAGTTCGGGATCGACGCTCTACTTCATGATCGGCTTGGCGTCGCTGGCCGACTCGCCGGTAACGCTTACCGCGCAAAAGTATTTCCAGCGCCGTCCCGTCGGACCGCTACTCGAAGCGCTGGCCGAGATGGGCGTTCGCTTCGAATCGAACGACGGCTGCCCCCCGATTAGCGTCTTTCCGGGTAAGCCGGGAGTAGGGAAGATAGTCATTCCCGGATCCCTATCGCTATTGATTTCAGGGCTTCTCCTACTGGCTCCCTTTGCCAAAGAACCGACGGTCATCGAGGTCGAAGGCGAACTGAACGAACGCCCGTACATCGCGCTGACGGCAGAAATGATGCGCGCCTTCGATCTGCACGTGAAGATCGCGCCGGACTGGCGGCGCTTCGAAGTCGAACCCGGGCAGACGCCGCGCCCGGCAACGGTAGAGCTTCCGCCCGACATCGGCTCGGCCGCGTTCGGGCTCGCCGCGACGGCCCTTCATCCCTCCGACGTGCTCTTTCGCGGCCTGCAAGCGCTCCCGGGAGAACTTCCCGACCATCCCGAGGGCGTATTTATGGATATCCTTCGGGAGATGGGACTCCCGATGGCGTATGATGCGCAGGCGCATGCCGTCCGCGTACGGCACGCCGGCATCGAGCTGCGCGGCGTTCGAGTCGACTGCCGCGACATTCCCGACATGCTGCCCATCTTGTCGACGCTGGGCACGTTCGCAAAAGGTGAAACCGTATTGGAAAACATCGCCCACGTGCGTCTCAAGGAATCCGATCGCGTCGCGGCGATGCTGCAGCTCAATCGCATGGGCGGCCACTTGGAACTGCACGACGACCGGCTGATCGCGCACGGCGTGTCGCAGCTTCACGGCGCTCACCTCTCGTCCTTTAACGATCATCGCATCCTGATGTCGCTGGCGGTGGCCGCGTCCCGCGCGCAGGGGCAGAGCACGCTGACGTATCCGAACGCCTACCGGATCTCGTATCCACGCTTTCTCGATGCGATGCGCAGTATCGGCGTCGCAATGTCGATCTCCGACGGGCCGCACAACGGCCAGCATTCCGCAACGCGAGCCGCGGCGATGCCGAAACCCGATCGCGCCGCGCTCATGACGACAGACCAGCTTCTGGCACACCACGCACGCGAAACTCCGCTCGGGCTGGCCGTCGTCGAAACGCGCGACGGAAGTGACATTGCGCTCACGTGGCAAGAGTTGCTGGAACGCGTCGAACGCACGGCGACCCTTCTCTTGAGCCTGGGCGTGCAACCCGGCGAACGAGTTGCCTACCAGCTGCCAAACACCGTGGAGTTCATTGTGATCACGCTGGCGACGTTGCGCGTCGGCGCCGTCTGCTGCCCGTTGATGCCGATCTTCCGCGAACGGGAAGTCGCCTTCTGCCTGCGGCGTTCCCGAGCACGCGTCCTCTTCGTCCCCGACGAGGCGCGCGGCCGCAATCACGCTGCCGAGATCGCGTCAATTCTGGAAGAAGCGTCCGTTTTTAGCGGCGACCTTCCGCTGAAGCTCGAGCACGTCGTCGTCTGCGCGGGCGCTCGCAACACCTATGCGCTGCCGGCGCCCGGATACGACGACACCGTACGCTGGCTGCGCTACCACGACGCGCTACGCACGATCGTGGTCGACCGCAAGGTGCTCGACGCGCAGCCGGGCGACCCCGAGGCGATCGCGCAGTTGCTTTTCACCTCGGGAACGTCGGGCGAGCCCAAGGGCGTGCTGCATCGAAACGACGTGCTGATGCGCGCCGCCGCAATGGAAATCGAGCATCTCGAGCTCGGCGCGGAGGACCGCATCTTCGTGCCGTCTCCGCTCGCGCACCAGACCGGATTCCTCTACGGGATGTGGCTGGCGTTGCTGATGGGAGTCCCTCAAATCGTGCAGCCGGTGTGGAATGCATCGCGTGCGCTGCGCGCGCTCAACGACTGGGACGGCACGTTCGTGCAGGCGGCAACGCCCTTCTTAGCCGACCTCGTTGCCGCCGTCGAAGCCGGTGAACGCGCGCCCGCTGCACTGCGCATCTTCGTTGCGACTGGAGCTGCCGTGCCGCGCGGTTTAGCCGAACGCGCCACGCGCATTCTCGGCAGCGCGGTCTGCGGCGCGTGGGGTACCACCGAGTCGTGCTTGGGATCGCTGGCAGCACCGACCGACGAACCGGCGAAGGTTTGGGGAACCGACGGCCGCGCGCTGCGCGGCATTCATCTGCGCATTACCGATGGTGAGGGCCGCACGCTGCCGCCCGGGCAAGAGGGCAACTTTGAAGTGCAGTCTCCGACGATGTTCGTGGGCTACGCGGACCATCCCAACTGGACGGCGGCCGCCTTTACAGCCGACGGGTGGTTTCGCACCGGCGATTTGGGCGTCATCGACGAGTCCGGATACATCCGAATCACCGGACGGGTGCGTGACGTCATCAATCGCGGCGGCGAGAAAATTCCGGTCGCCGAGATGGAGCAACTGCTCAGCGATCACCCGGCCATCGCCCAGATCGCGATCGTTGCAATGCCCGATCCGCGCTTGGGCGAACGCGCCTGCGCCTTCGTAGTGCTGCGTTCCGGTGCGCAACTCGATTTCGACCGGATGCAGCACTACCTTTATGCGTGCCAGGCCGCCAAGCACTATTGGCCCGAGCGCCTGGAAATCGTCACCGAGCTTCCGCGCACGCCGTCGGGGAAGGTTCAGAAATACGTGCTTCGCGAGCGGGCGCGAGAGTTGCAGCCCGACGAGCGCCGCAAGGCGAGCGTCTCTTGAGTTTTACGGAGCTCGAAAGCGAGATCGCCGCATATGTTGCCGGGCCCGCGGAGGAGTGGGCACGGCGCATCGAGCGTGAGCGCCGAGTCCCACACGAGCTTTGGGGCGAGCTTCGCGATCGCGGCTATCTCTCGCTCGCAGCGCCCGTGGAGTATGGCGGCCGCGGGATTCCCTTCGCCCAGTATCTGCGCCTGATCGAGCTGTTCTCCATGTCGCATGCGTCGATTCGCATGATCGTGCACGTCGTCAACGGCACGTGGCGAGCCATGGACCGCTTTGCGACACCGCAGCAGCGCGACGATTTCGTTATCCCTTCGATCAAGGGCGAGCTGAAGATTGCGTTTACGCTCACCGAGCCGACTGCGGGCACCGGTGCCGATCTTCGCTGCAGCGTCGTTCGCGAGGGCGACACCTACTACTTGAGCGGCGAGAAGCACCTCATCACCTTCGGAACGATCTGCGATTACTGGCTGCTCTTCGCGCGGCTCGCCGGAACGCGCGGTGCTGACGGAACGGTCGCATTGCTCGTCGATCGCCACGCGCAAGGAGCGACCGTGACGGAGATGGACGAGTCGATGGGCGTTCGCGGAACCGACCACGGGCGATTGCTCTTCGACCGCACGCCGGTCCCGGTTGCAAATCGACTCGGCGACGAGGGGCAGGGGCTAGAAATCGCGCTCGGCGGATTCTTAACGCCAAGCCGGATCTCGGTTGCGATGACGTGCGTCGGCCTCGCGCGGCGGGCGCAGGAGCTGGCGATCGACTACGCCGCCAAACGTGAGACGTTCGGCAAGCGGCTCGTGCAGCGCCAAGCCATTCGCTTCATGATCGCGGAGAACGCGACCGACATCGAGGCGGCGCGCCAGCTGGTCTTTCACGCCGCAACGCAATGGGAGGCCGGCAGCCCGCAGGCAACGATGCTCTCCTCGATGTCGAAGCTGCAAGCCGTCGAGATGCTGACGCGCGTCACCGATAAGGCGCTGCAGATTCATGGCGGCACGGGATACTGGCAGCCGAACGCCATCGAGCGAGTCTATCGCGACGCGCGAGCTCAACGCTTTGAAGAGGGGACCAACGAGATTCAAAAGACCGTCATCGCGCGCGCGCTGCTCGGCGGGGGAGCCGCATGAGGCGCCGCTTCGAAGACAAGATCGCGCTCGTCACCGGCAGCTCGCGCGGAATCGGTCGCGCGTTGGCAATGACGCTGGCGCGCGACGGCGCCTCGATCGTCGTCAACTTCAATCGCAACGCCGATCTTGCCGCGGAGGCCGTGCGCGAGATCGAAGCGCTGGGCCCGCGCGCAATCTCGGTTCAGGCAAACATGGAAGAGCCCGAGCAGATCGACCGGCTCTTCGATCGCGTCGAGAGTGAGTTTGGCCGCCTCGATCTCTTCGTCTCCAATGCCGCAGCCAGCTCGTTCAAGAAAGTTATGGACTTAAAGGCGCATAACCTCGACCGCTCCTACGCGCTCAACGTGCGAGCCTTCGTGCTGGGCGCGCAGCGCGCTGTGAAGTTGATGACCCAAGGTGGGCGCATCGCGGTGCTCTCGAGCTACGGCAGCATTCGGGCCTATCCAACCTACGCGAACCTCGGCTCGAACAAAGCGGCGATCGAAGCGTGGGTGCGATACATGGCCGTCGAGTTCGCGCAGCGCGGAATCAACGTCAACGCGGTCAACGGCGGCTTGATCGACACGGAATCGTGCGCCTATTTCTATGAAAACGTCCCGGGAATGGCGCCGATCGAAAGCGTCCTCTCCAAGCTTCCAAAAGCGCGCATGGGGACCGTGCAGGAAGTAGCCGACACGATCGCCTTCCTGCTCTCGCCGGAATCGGAGTACATTACCGGCCAAACGATCTGCGTCGACGGCGGGTTGAGCGTCATCGCACCGCCGTTTTACTCCGACACCACGCCGCCGCTCTCGCTGTAAACTCCGTTGTTCCAACGCACCCTGCAAGCCGGAGCCATCGGCAGGCTGCGCCTTGCCAATCGCATCGTGATGGGTTCGATGCACCTCGGGATCGAATCCGACGGCGCCGCGCTGGCGGCGTTTTATGCCGAGCGCGCGCGCGGCGGTGCGGGATTGATCGTTACCGGAGGTTCGTGCGTCAATCGCGCCGGCGCCGGCGGTCGCAACTACAGCTTCATCAACGAACCGCAGTCGGGTGCGCCGCTGCGCGCGGCCGTAGAGGCCGTACACGCTGCCGGCGGCCGGATCGCGCTGCAGCTCTTCCACGCGGGCCGGTACGCCTATCTTGCATCGTTTGGAATTCAGCCGGTCGCGCCGTCGGCAATCGCGTCGCGCTTTTCACCGGATCCTCCACGCGCGCTGCGCGAGGACGAGATTCTCGAAACGATCGGCGATTTCGCGCGCGGTGCGGCGCGCGCGCGCGACCTCGGGTTCGACGCGGTGGAAGTAATGGCGTCGGAGGGCTATCTTCTCAACCAGTTTCTTTCGCCGCTGACCAACCAACGTGACGACGCCTGGGGCGGCGATCTCGAACGGCGCATGCATCTCCCTCGTGCGGTGCTTCGCGAGATCCGCGCGCTCGCCGGCGCCGGGTTTCCGGTGATCTTCCGGATCTCCGGTGCCGACCTGATGAAGGGCTCGACGACGGCCGATGAGGCATTGACCTTCGCGCGAGCGTTGCGCGACGACGGCGTCGACGCGCTCAACGTCGGCATCGGCTGGCATGAATCGTCGATTCCGACGGTGCAGCAAGTCGTTCCCAGCGGCGTTTGGGTTCCGTTCGCCGCTGCAGTGAAAGCCGCCGTCGGCGAGCTGCCGGTCATCGCAAGCAATCGCATCAACTCGCTGGCCGGCGCCGAGTCCGTTCTCGCCGCCGGAAGCGTCGACTTCATTTCGATGGCGCGTCCCTTTCTCTCCGACGCGCACCTCGTCGCCAAAGCGGCGCGCAACGAGGCTTCGCTGGTCAACACGTGCATTGCGTGCAATCAAGCCTGCATCGACCGGTCGTTGGTGGACGCGCCGGTCTCGTGCATGGTGAACCCACGTGCGGCGCGCGAGTTGGAGTTCCCCGAGGAGCCGCGGCCCGAAGCCTCGCGTCGCCGCTTTGGCGTGGTCGGCGGCGGGCCCGCAGGCATGGAGAGCGCACGCGCGCTTGCCGCCCTCGGACATGTGGTCGAGCTCTTCGAAGCCGACGGCGAACTCGGCGGCCAATTCCGGATGGCGCGCCGCATTCCGGGCAAAGGCGATTTCAACGAAACGATTCGCTACTACACCAACGAACTGGCCCGGCTCGGCGTCGCCGTGCGTCTGCGCCGGCGCATCGGCGATGCGGCCGAGCTGCGCGGATTCGACGGCATCGTGCTTGCAAGCGGCGTACTGCCGCGTCGCGTCGCGCTCGAGGGGAGCGATCTTCCGCACGTCGTGACGTACGCCGACGTTCTGCTGGGGGACGCGCCGGTGGGCGAGCGCGTCGCCATTGTCGGCGCGGGCGGAATCGGCGTCGACGTCGCTCATTACTTGAGCTTCGGCGAAGCGAACGCCGACGAAACGACG
>JBEKRW010000028.1:0-26664 GCA_049517595.1 Candidatus Cybelea sp.
TATTACGAAAACACGCGACGGTTCTTGCTCTCGCAAGACAACCCGTCGTTCTATCAGGGCCACGTAGCGCGCGGAATCGGCAGCTATCACACGCCGGAACACTACATTTGGCCGCTGGCGTTGATCATCGAGGGCATGACGGCGACGTCCGATGCCGAGAAACAAGACGTTCTCGGGCAACTTCTGGCCAGCGATCCGGGCGATCACCTGTTGCACGAGTCGTTCAATCCCGATAACCCGCAGCAGTTCACGCGGCGCAACTTCGGCTGGCCCAACGCCTTGTTCTCGGAGTTTGTGATGACCCAGTTCGAAGGCGCCCCTCAAATCCCGATGGGCGACACGAGCGACCTGGAGTTTCGGTCCGAGTAGACTCAGGTGGCGTCTAAGGCGGATATCATCCTCGGCTGTCAGTGGGGAGACGAGGGCAAAGGCCGCATCGTCGATCTCTACGCCGCCGATTACGACGTCGTCGCGCGATTTGGGGGCGGCGACAACGCCGGACACTCGATCGTCGTCGGGACGCAGGAGCTGGCGCTACGGATCGTTCCGTCGGCGGTGATGCATTCGCACGTCGAGCTGTTCGTCGGGGGCGGGACGGTCATCAATCCGCAGACGTTGCTTGGCGAACTCGAAAAGCTGGCGGCCATCGGCATCGACACCTCTCGCGTAAAAATCTCGGATCGCGCGCATGTCGTGCTGCCGCATCACGTAACGCGCGACGCGGCGGCCGAGCGGGAACGCGGAAGCGGCGCAATCGGCACGACCGGTCGCGGGATTGGCCCCGCCTACGTCGATCGGGTTGCACGAAGCGGCATCCGTTTTGCGGACCTAAATAGTGTCAGAGTCGAAGGACTCGAAGATGCGAGACGGTTGGCGCCGCACGTCGTCGACGGCGTCGCGTACATTCATGAGCGCCTTAACGGCGGCAAGCGGATTCTTCTCGAAGGCGCGCAAGGCGCGCTGCTCGACGTCGGGTATGGGACGTATCCATACGTGACGAGCTCGCACACGATCGCGGGCGGAGCCTGCACGGGCTTGGGTATCGGTCCCGGCGCCATTGGAGGCGTCATCGGGGTCTTCAAGGCCTACTGCACGCGCGTGGGCGCCGGCCCGCTGCCGTCCGAGCTGCACGCCGAACGCGGCGAGCAGTTGCGCCGGCAGGGCGGCGAGTTCGGAACGGTGACCGGTCGTCCGCGGCGCTGCGGCTGGTTCGACGCCGTGGCAGCCCGGTACGCAGTCGAGCTCAACGGCCTGACGAGCGCGATCCTCACTAAGCTCGACGTGCTGACGGGATTCGAGCGAGTTGGGATCGTCACGGGCTATCGCGCCGGGGGCCGCGCCGTGGGCTTCAGCGATGCCGGAGAGCCCGACCTTCAGACCGACGTCGAAGAGTTGCCTGGATGGAGCGAATCGATCACCGGCTGCCGGCGCCTCGTCGATCTGCCCGCGGCAACTCGCGCGTACGTGCGGCGCGTGCAAGAGATCCTCAACGTGCCGATCGAGATGGTCTCCGTGGGACGCGAGCGTTCGCAGTTGGCTCGCTGAGCCGGCGCAGCGGGAGCTTCTAACGCATATGGGTCGATTCGCATTCCCTTTGCAGCCCTTACTCGACGAGCGCCGTCGAAAAGAAGAAGAGAAGCAGCTCGCGTTCGTTCGTGTCAAAATGGCGCGCGACGAGCGTTCGCGCGAGCTGGATCGCCTGGGCGCCGCGCTGCGCGAGCGCGGGGGCGCGATGCATGAGTGCGCGATGAGCGGCTCCGCAGCAAACCTGCGCCTGTACGACGCGCACCTGCGCTACCTCAGACGCGCGATTGAATCGAGCGAGCGATGCAACGTCGAGTCGGCAGCGGCATTCGCTCGTGCCGCAGCCGAGCTGCGCGAGGCGAATCGCGAACGGCGCCTCATCGAGAAGCTCAGGGAGCGCCGCTTGCACGAGTTCGAGCGCGAAGAGGCTCGCCGCGACGAACTGGAGTTGGACGAAGCGAACGCCAGGATGACAAGCGGATGATTACGTTGACGAGGGTGAATGGGCAGGCGGTGATGTTGAACAGCGATCTGATCGAGTTCATCGAAGAGGCCGAGCATACCGTCGTTACGCTTACGACGGGAAGCGCCATAGTGGTCTGCGAGCGCATGCCCGAGATCGAGGCGCGGATCGTCGCGTTCCGGCGAAAGGTTTGCGGCCCGCGCGAAACCAGCGTTTAGGAAAGCGCGTTCGTGCCGTCGAGCTTCTGGGAAGCGTATGTCCTAAAGCTGGCGATTCTTGGGGCCGTGCTCGCCGTGCTTTACGCGCTGGCTCGCAAGCTCAAAGACGTGAAGCTCTTTTCTCGCGGTGCCGGCCGCTACGTAACCGTCGTCGAATCGACGATGCTATCGCCGCATGCGGCCGTCCATCTCCTTCGCGTGGGCGCGCGCTATCTCTTGATCGGAGGCGGCAGCGCAGGGCTCGTCAAGCTCGCCGAGTTTAATGCCGGCGAGCTCGAAGCAGAAGTTCTTTAGACCGCGAAATATCTGAACTGAGCGATTTTGTTTCCGGCGGTTTCGACGAGATAGATCTGATTGTCGAGCCCGAGCGTCATCGCCGTCGGCTCCGAGTTCGCCGTGGGAATTCTGTAGTAGTTGACGTTGTGGCCTTTGAAGAAGAACTGTCCGATTTTGTTGCCGGCCGTGTCGGTGAAGTAGAAGTTGCCATCCACGCCTTGCAGAATTTGATTGGGCGTCATTGCGTTGGGAATCGGATACTCTGCGGTCACGACGCCGGCCGTCGAAATGCGCCCGATCTTTCTGGATTTCATTTCGGTAAACCACAGCGCGTTGTCCAGACCCGGCGCGATGCCGGCGGGCTCGGCGTTCGAGGTGGGGATGGCATATTCATTAAGCGGGGAACCGCTGATCGGTAGACGCCCGATGCTGTTGGTACCGGGTTCGGTGAACCAGAGCGCGTCGTCGGGCCCAGTGGTAATCGCGCCCGGTTGCGCGTTACCGGTCAGCTTGTACTGCGTGAACGTCACGAACGGCTTTCGCCGTATCGATCGGATCCGCCAAATCGAGTTAGTTCCCGGATCGGTCAGCCACATGTTGCCGTCCGAGCCTAGGGTAATGCCGACGGGCCGGGCTGCCGAGTCGGGAAGCTTGTACTCGACGAACGGCTGCCCCACGACCGTAATCTGGCCAACCGTGCCGCGGCTGGTTTCGGTAAACCACAGATTCAAGTTTGGCCCCGAGCCCGAAGCGATGCCGTTGGGCTCGGCCTTGCGCGTAGGCGTTACCTGTTCCTGAATGTGTCCGCCGTGAAGCAGCTGCCCGAGTTTGCTGGTAGCGAACTCCGTAAACCACAGATTTCCGTCGCTGCCGAGCGCAATACCCATAGGCTTGCTGGAAGCGGTCGGGATCGTGTACTGCGCGGTCACCGTGGGCGGCGGCGTGGGCGGCGGGGTTGGCGTGCCGCTGGTAATCGGCGTTCCCTTGCCGCACGCGGCCAGAACGACGAGCGTCAAGACTGCGAGCAGAGCGCGCGCCTGTGGCAATGGCTTCTCCTTAGGGACCTGTGGGGTAAATAGCCCTCCCCTTATTGGCAGACCGTTTCCGCTTTCCCCCGACGGGGCATGGGGCGCAGCCCCCGAGGCTCGCCTTCTAATACTAATTTCTTAGTTGACAACCCGAGGAGCTTGCGCTAGGATTCAACTAAGGAATTAGTAGAGGCCCAGTCTATCCCGCCACAATTCAAAGAAAGCGAGCAGATGGCACGACGACGTTCTACGACCCTGACCGAAGCTGAACTGCGGCTGATGGAAGTGCTTTGGGACGTCGGCCAGGCGACCGTCGCCGAGGTAACGGCCGCGCTGCCGCCGCCGCCCAGCGCGTATAACAGCGTACTCACAACGTTGCGCATCCTGGAACGAAAGGGATACGTCGCGCACGATGAGGCGGGGCGGGCGTTCGTCTATCGGCCGTTGCTCGCACGCGAGGAAGCCGCCAAGAGTGCGGTGGGACATCTGCTCTCGCGGTTTTTCGACAATAGCGCGGGAACGCTGGCGCTGCGCTTGATTCAAAGCGAACGCCCCTCAAACGAGGAGCTGACGCGGCTCAAGGCGCTCATCGAGACGTACGAGGAGGGCCCGAAATGATCACGATTGCCGCGATCGTGCTCAATGCGCTCTGGCAAGATGCGCTCTTGGTGGCCGTCGTTTGGCTCGTTTTGGCGGCGTGGCCGCGGATCAACGCCGCAACGCGATACGCCGTCTGGATCGTGACGCTGCTCGCAGCGCTCGTCATGCCGATCGTCACGACGCTCGCCTTTCTCACGCCGGCGCCGCTCGCGCCGGCAACGACCACTGCACAAAGTGTTTCGCGTACCAATCCTGCGCATGCCGTCGGCGCGCCGCAGCGACGGTACCAACCCGAGGCGCGCAGCATCGGTTCGCCGAGCTCGACGGTCTCTTTGCCCGCGCGTCTGCACGTAACCCTGCCGTTCCCCGTTGCGCTCGGGGTCTTCGCCGCGTGGCTGTTGCTAACGGGCTATGCCGTGATCGCTCTCCTCGTTGGCCTCGCACGTCTGGAGCTGCTCAAACGAGATGCCTTGCCGCTTCCCGTCGAGTATCGCGATTCGATGCCGCAATGGGGCGCGGCGAATAAAGGGCGGCGTCCCGTGCGCCTTTGCGTGAGCGAAGCGATCGACGTGCCGGTGGCGGTCGGTCTGTTCGACGCGATGATTTTGATACCGCGATCACTGCTAGAACGGCTCTCGCCGGGGGAAGTCGAGCAGATCAGTCTGCACGAGCTGGCACACCTTCGCCGCGCGGACGACTGGAGCAACTGCCTGCAGCGATTGGTCGTCGCAGTTCTCGGTTGGAATCCCGCCGCGATCTTCATCGGCCACCAACTGGAGCTGGAGCGCGAAGTCGCCTGCGACGACTGGGTGCTTGCGTCGGTCGGCGCCGTGCGCCCCTACGCGATGTGCTTGACGAAAATGGCCGAAACCGCGGCGTGGCCGCACCATCCGATGCCCGCGCCCGGCGTCTTCACCACGCGCAAGCAGATCTCGCTGCGCATCGAGCGGCTCTTAGCGACTGGACGCGATATTGCGACGACGTTGGCCATCGGTCCGGCTGCGGCCGCGGTGGCGGCGGTCGGCGCCCTGGCGATCGTTATATCTCTGGTTGCGCCATCGGTTGCCGCTTCCGCGCCCGCGCCGGCGGCAACGGCTGCGCCGGCGGCAACGGCCGCGCTCGCTGCGACGGCCGCCCCGGTCGTACCGAAGACGACGATGGCGACGCCGACACCTCGAGTAAAGATCGTGCGCGTCGACGTACCGGTCAAGGCGTCCGTGCGCGTGACGGTGGCGCCCGTGCGAGTCGCCCAAGTTCTTGCGAAAAAGCTCAGCGTTGCTGCGAGCCAAGTGGCAGTTACGCAGAGCGGGGGGAAATCGTGCGTCGGCTGCGACCTCCGAGGAGTGAACTGGCCGGGCCGCGATCTGCACGGTGCCAACTATACCGGCGTCGACTTTAGCGGTGCGAATCTTTCGGGGGTCAACCTTTCGGGGAGCATCCTCAGCGGTGCCGACTTTACGAAGGCCAACCTCAGCCGGGCTTCGTTTCGCTCCGCGCAACTAACGGGATGCGATTTTTCGAACGCCAACCTGGAGGGCGCCGATTTTACCAACGCCGGGATGTCGGCGTGTGAGTTTACCGGCGCCCGGCTTGCGGGTTCGCAGTTCCGCAGCGTGCTCAATGGTTGCAAGGGTTGCAATTTCAGCCACGCGGATCTCAGTGGGCTCAACTTGGCCGGCGTACGGGTCGACGGTGACGACTTCTCGCACGCAGATTTGCGAAACGCCAACCTCGCCGGTGCCGAGCTGGTCGGTTGCGACCTCAGTGGCGCGCGGTTGGACGGCGCGAACCTCGCCGGCGCGACGCTCAACGAGTGCGATCTCGACGGCGTCGATCTGCGACACGTGGATCTTTCGAAGACCAAGATGATCGGCATGGATATTCTCGAGAGGAACGCTCCGCCGTAACCTAACCCCGGCGATCTCGTCGGTTTGAAAAAGCCTCGCGGCCGAGGCCTGGTTTCCTGCGCCCTCCGGCCGCCTTGAAACAAGGAGTAACAGAAGATGAACTATTTCCTAGCGGCGCTTTTGGCGCTGGCGACGGGCCTCGCGACGGCCGGCGGGATTCCCGCACGCTGCTCGGGATGCTCGTTTGCCGGCCTAGACCTACACGGTGCCGACCTCGCGAATGTCGAGTACGCCGGAGTGAATTTCGAGCGCGCAAACCTTCGCGACGCGGACATGCGCGGCGCGAGGCTCGCCGGGGTCGACTTTCGCTCGGCCGATCTGCGCGGTGTGAACTTTTTCGCCGCCAAGCTCGCGGGCGTCGATCTTCACGATGCGCGGCTCTCGGGAGCAATCTTTAGCGGCGCAACATTGGCGGGAGTTAACCTGCGAGGCGTTTTCAACGGCCTGCGCGACGAGGACGCGCGCGGCCTGCTGCACAAATGCGCGGGTTGCGACGCGCAAGGCGCGGAGATCGCCGGATTCGACCTCTCGGGCGTTTCGATCGAGGGCGGCGACTTCCGTGAAGCTCGCGCGCAACGCACCCGTTTTGCCGGCGCCGATCTCGAGGGCGCGAACTTCGCCCAAGCCGATTTACGCGGTGCCGATTTTCGCGATGCCAGGCTCTGCTCGCGCAATAGCGACGACCCCGAGGTGCATTGCATCGACCTAAGGGGAGCCGACCTACACGATGCAGATCTCCGCGGCGTGCTACTCTGCGAAGGCGGGCGGGAACGGCGCGGCTGCTCGCCGGTTGATGCGGGGACGCTACGCGAGGGCAGCGGCTCGAACCTGGCCGGTGCGATTCTGCCGTGAGAACGATGATCGGCGCGTTCCTCGCCGTGTTCGCGATCGCCGCGACAAGCGTTTCGGCTGCCGCAAGTCCGAGCCTGACGGTGCCCCAGTTGGCGGACCCGCCGTTGGATCCGATTGCGCCGGCGGCGCAATGGTCGCAGGCCGCGAGCCTGGCGCTCCCATGGGACGACGTTCGCTCGCAGCCTGCGGGCGAGCCGACAAAGGCCTGGATCGCGACCGATGGGCGTGCGCTCTACGTACGATTCGACGCCGTTCAGCACGAGCCGATCGCAGCGAAGCAACACACCAACGACGTTGGCCAAGGCAACGACGACGAAGTGTGGGTGGATCTCTGGCCCAACGGCATCAGCGGCTACTTCTACCAGTTTTACGCTACGCCGAACGGAACGCACTACGAGTTCTCGTCGGAGAACACCGCATACTCGCCGAACTGGGAGTCGGCCGGAGCCACGACTAGCGACGGATATACAGTAACGATGAAGATTCCGTTCGAGGTGCTGCGCAACGCCCACGGCGGAACCTGGCACGCGCAGTTCGTGCGTTACACTCACGCGACCGGCGAGCAGCAGGTCTGGTCGTACGACAAAGTGCAAATGCAGCCCGATTCCTACGGTAACGCCGATTACGCGCACGCCGGTTCCATCGACATCCCGAAAATCACGGGGATTACGGCTTCGCGCCCCAAGCCGCGGGCCGCACTCTATGCGCTCGGTGAAGCGGCAAGCCGCGCGATCGGCGGCTCGACGTCGCGCGTCGGTGCGGACCTGTCGGTCCCGATTACGCCGACCGCTTCGTTTTACTCCACGTTCCATCCCGACTACTCGAACGTCGAGCTGGACCAACAGTCGATCGCGCCGACGGTATATCAACGGTATTACAGCGAGGTCCGGCCGTTCTTCACCCAAGCCGCAAACTTCTATAACGCGTTCAACTGCGATGCGTGCCCGAATATCCAGGCGCTCTACACGCCTGCGATTCCGACGCCGAGCGAAGGCTATGCGGTCGAGGGCAAACAGGGGCCCCTAGGCTTTGCCTCGTTCGACGCAATCGGTGACAATCGCAACGACCTCGCCGGGGCGCTCGACTACACGTCGCCGGATACTCGCTGGCAGGGGAGCGTCGAGCGCGTCGCAGTCGATCTGCCGGGCTTAGTTGACGACGTCACGGAGACCGGCTTTGCGTACTCCGATCTCAAACATATCAGCGCCTATTTCAACTACGGCAGCGATTCGGGGACGAACGTTCTCGCTCCCGACCAGGCCCAATATTACGACGTCGGCGGCGGATGGTCGAATCAAACCTTCGGTTTTTTCGGCGCGACGCGCAAGGTCGGCGAGTACTACGACCCGGTTGATGGATTCGTCTCGCATCCCGGCATTGCCGGTTACGCACTCTACGCCGCAAAGATCTGGGATTTCGACGGGAACAGCGACCTTAAAGCTGTGGGCGTCTCCGGTTACATGGACCGTTACCAAGGGCCGACGATGGGAAGCGCGCAGAGCGATAACCAACTGCTGCTCGACGTCCTGACGAAGAACGCGCTGGACTTTCAGGTTTTCACCGGGTCCAACTATTGGCGCTTCAGCGACATCTTGACGCCGATTTCGCAGAGCGCCGGGTTCTCGTTCACCTACGACAGCGGCTTACAAACGAACAATCCGGGGAACTTTCCGAACCACGGAACGTCGTCGACGCCTACGCAGATCAGCTACAACACGGGGAGATACGGCACCGGCCGGCTCGACACATGGTTTCGCACCACGACCATTCGCGTGGGCAACCGCGGAGCGCTGACGCTAGTCCTCGACGACACGGCTCAATGGCTGCCCGCTCCCGGGCCCGACAACATTCAATGGTTCGAGAGCTTGAGCTACGCCTATCAGATCGGAAGCAACTCATCGTTCGCTGTGGGAATACGAGATGTGATCGGTAATCCGCCGATCCCTAATGGCGGCGGCGATTGCATGGGACGCTGTTCGAACGTTTCGGTGGCGTACCACTTACGTTTGCGAACGAGCGAGATCTATCTAGCTTACGGCAATCCCAACGCGCTTACCACGGTGCCGCAGGCGATTTTTAAAGTCATCTTCTACGCCGGAGCGCAAAAGGGCACGTAAGAGAGAACGAAGTCCGCCGCACCGTAAAGGAGGGGTTACGGGCTTAGGGCGAGGCCTCCAACGTGGCCCGGGACGGTGAACGTGATGCTCGGCGTCTTCGCGTTGGGCGCGTATTCCAGGACGCTTTCAAACGATCCAACATAGAGTTCGCCGTCGCTGCCTATTGCGAGCGCCGCGACCCCGTGTGGAACCAAGATTTTCCGAGACGGCTTATGGGAGTTTGGCGGATACACTGCGATGGAAGCACCGCCGACGTAGAGGTTCCCGGCGGAATCGACCGCGATGGCTCCTCCTGAAACGTTATCCAATTTTAATTGCATAAAGTTCTGCGAGCCCGGCGGTAAGCGGTAGACCGCCCCGCTGGTGCCTTCGAGCGTAGATTCGCCGACGAGGAGCGCGCCGGTTGAATCGAACGCGAGACCGGCGGGATCGGCCTCGCCGGTGTGAGGGATCGTTAACGTTTCCGATGGACTCAGCTTTCCCTTAGGATAGATCTCGAGGAAAAACGATCCGTTTGCAGTGTCGATACCCGTCACATAGACGTTTCCTTTGCCATCAACGGCAACTTCGTTACAGTTGACGATGCCGTCGGTAATGGTTTGAAAAGGGCTCGACGCCCCGGGCTTATATTCCGGAAGGCTCGTCTGGTAGTACGCGTCCGGCAGGTTCACGGCGTAGAGCACGCCATGTTTGTCGACCCAGATGCCGCCGGGGCGGGAGACGCCGTCGGTGATCGTTTGGAGGAGCGTTGCTTTCGAACCCGCCGAGTAGGCGACTACGGAGGCTCCATCGATAGTTGAAACGTAGAGTCTCCGACCGGCATGCGATAGGGGGCTCGCGGTTCGAGTGGAAGCTGCGTTCGCGTTTGTCGTGGGCGGCGAGCCTGCGCCGCCGCTGCAGCCGGCCGCGAGGATAGATAGCGCGATGATGGCCAGCCGAACGGGAATGCCTTGATCGCCTTCAACGTTCATGAGGTTACCTCCAAGAAGCGTTCCGTCTCGCGCACGCGAGTCAGTGCAATAATCGCAAGCGGTCCTGAAGAAAGTATGAAGACGGGATCATTTAGCCGCACCCCTGAAAAAGGGGACGGTATGGAAAATACGGAGTGAACCGGGCCGTTTGGTTCGCTGCTGGACTCGTGCTCGGCGCGTGCTCGTCGCCGGTGGGGCCGTTGCCTTCTGGGACGTATCACTACTCATCGAACGAAGCGGGAGTTCCGGTCGATTCTACCGTTACGATAAGCCGGGACGCGACTGCGATCGTCGTCCATGAGGACGCGCGGTTCCTAAAGGTCCCCAACGCACCGCCGGTGTCGGTGGAGACGCGTCTCGATCCGAAGACCTTTTCAACAGACGCCCTCACGGTCGCTAACGACCCCGAGATGTGGAACCCGTCGGTCGCAATTCGGCCAGACGGCGCCACGATAACGCCGTCCGGGAAAGCCTCTTTTACCATTCCGCCCGCAGCGGCCGGGGCTCCGGCAACCGTCAATTCGGACTGGGTATCGTCGTACCTCGCGATTCCCGCGATGCTCCACGCGACGGGCGCAAAGACGGTCAACGTGTACTACACGGCACTCTTGCGCGGACGGGGGCTCGCTACGGCATTCACTGTGGTTTCTGGCACGGCGGCGCGTCCCTCCGGCGTGCCATCCGGCGATACGCCGATCGCACTCGCAACGCGCAAGGCGAGGCGCGCGTTCATCACGCTGTGGTATGACCCGTCCACCGACGTCGTCAGCGCAGTGCAGCTGGGCGACGACCTCGCGTTCGTTCGAAAGTAGCCGACGGCGATTGTGGCTCGAGCACTGCCGCCGGTAAGCACTCTCTGCCGTTTTTCGTATTGACAGTCGTCGGCATGACGGCTAGCATCCCGGTATGTCTCCAGGTCCGAATCGCGAAGTGCTGTTCGTCTGCGTGCACAACTCGGCGCGTAGTCAAATGGCCGCGGCTTTCCTCAATGCCATCTGCCCCGACGATTTCTGTGCCGAAAGCGCCGGCTTGGAACCAGGGACGCTAAACCCGCTGGCAGTCGCGGCAATGCGCGAGGTCGGCATCGACATATCCTCAAATAAGACGAAGAGCGTTTTCGACTTGATTGCGGCGGGGCGACAGTTCTCTTACGTCGTTACGGTTTGCGACGACGCGAGCGCAGAGAGCTGCCCTATACTTCCCGGCAAGGCGCGCCGCTTGCATTGGAGCTTTACCGATCCGGCGAGTTTGCAAGGAACCTCGGCGGAGCGACTTGCGCGGACTCGCAAGATTCGTGACGCCATTCAAACGCAGATACTGGAGTGGTGCAAGGAGGCGTGCATCAGCGTTCCCCAGTAGCGGTTGGCGCTCCTTATGGCGCGGTCTCGACTTTGAAGAGATACGTGTCCATTCTGGGCTTGCAGTTACTCACGTCAGGCGAGTACGTCGATTTCATCGCCGCGACCATCGTCGCATTGTCGATCGCTTTGCTTCCGCTGGACAGGACGATCTTTGCGCTGACCGGATGGCCGTCGACCCCCACGGTAACCAGGGCGTTGGCGGTGGCATTGGCGCGGTACTCGCTCTTGGGAATATCGGGTGCTGCAGCGCTGATGACCGTGACGTCGTGATAGCAGTTCGACGCGAAGCCTTTGCTCCCAAGCGCGAGCGTAAGAAGTGCGACAGCAGCAACGCTGACTGCGGGGGCAAGGTAGTTAACTTTCACAACGATGGCCTTTCCTGTAAGCAGGCGCGCGATACGGCCGAGTAAGAGTCGGTTCGAACCGAGCGCGCTGGGAGTGAGCAAGGGAGTACGAGTGCCACGAGCGGCATGGGCCAGCTCCGCGAGATAGGCGGCATAGCGGTCCGGTGCCCCAGTTGCAACAACGGCCCAATCGTCGCACGCCGCCTCGCGCTCTTTGACCAACTGGCGTCCGATGACGTACGTCCACGGATTGAAAAACAGGAGTGCTTCGACGAGCCGCTGAGCTAAATTCGTGATGAGGTCGCCTCGCCGGATATGCGCGCGTTCGTGTTCGATGACGGCCTGGAGTTCGTCGGCAGGGAGTTCTGGCAAACCGGCCGCGGGCAGAATGACCACCGGCCTGACAAATCCCGCCGCGATCGGCACCGCGATAGAATCGGAGATGCGAACGCCTTGCCCCAAGCCGAGCGCCGGACGTGAGCCGCGAACGACTGCCGCAATCCGTGCGTAGCTGAGCAAAAGCCGCCCGCAACACAATAGCACGCCGAGAGCCCAGATTGCGGTTAACCAGAGGCCGCCGGCATCGGCGGCTCGCTGCGTAACGACGGACGTCGCGATCGTCGTTTGCGTTACCACTGACGGCAAGATTGCGGCCGAGTAGGCTGGACGCAAAGCGGTTATCAGCGGAACCGCGACGAGGCCGGCGAGCGCAGTCAACCAAACGGTGTAGCGCGACGCGGCGTGGTGCTTGGGAAGAAATGCGGCCGCGATGGCGGCAATAGCCGTGATCAGCCCCCCTTGCCACAGCGAGTTCAGGAGCACGGTATCCATCATCGGCCATTTCCCTTCCGGTGCTTGGCCAGCAACCGCCCGATTTTGGCAAGGTCGACGTCGCTCAATCGCGTGTCATCCAGAAGTGAGACCGCGAGAGCGCCAGGCGAGCTGCCGAAGAATCGATCGAGCACGTGGCTTACGGCCGATTGCGCGGCTTGATCGCGAGCAACCAGCGGACGATACACATAGGCGCGGCCGTCCTCTTCGTGCGCGATATAGCCTTTTTGCTCGAGCGTGCGCAGCGTCGTGAGCACGGTGCTGTACGCCAGGAGCGGCGGTAGCAACGCATTGACGACGTCGCCGACCGTCGCGCGTCCACGTTCCCACAGTACCTTCATCAGGCGCAGTTCGTGATCGGTGAGCACGAGAGATCTCTTGCGCGGCATGCGCCCTCCGCTTATCTATTAGTAAAGTAATAGTAAGCCTAGCCGAGCGCCGTCCGTTTGTCAACTAGGATTCTAATACTTACGATGGTCCCGGAGCCCCGACCCGACGGAATCGCCCGGCAGTGACTCGAATGGAGCAGCGTGAGCGAACCTGACGAAGGCTTTCAATTAAACCTAAACCGCGCTGCATTTGTTACCGGCACGTTCGCCGCAATGAGCGTCGCGTTTCCGCTGCGCGCAGCGAGCGCTTCGCTACCCGCGACGCCGGGGGCGAAGGTCTCGCCCGAGCAGTTGCTGGGCAGGCTGATGGCCGGAAACCGGCGTTTTCTCAACAACGATTTCCCACCGCTCACCAAGATTGCCGAGAAGCGCGAGATGCTCACCGAGCACCAAGAGCCCTTTGCGGTAATTCTGAGTTGTGCCGATTCCCGCGTCGTCCCAAACTTTGTCTTCGTCCAGGGGATGGGCGACCTGTTCGTTACGCGCGTCGCCGGTAACTATCCCGACGACTTAGTGACCGGCTCGATCGAGTACGCGATCGAGCATCTGGGGTCGCGCTTGGTCATGGTGCTCGGTCACGAGAACTGCGGCGCCGTCGACGCCGTTTACAAGGCCATCAAGAGCAAGTCGCCGTTGCCGCCGCATCTCGAGAGAATAGAGGCGCTGATCAGGCCCGGCATCGAGGACGTCGTTCGGGCGAACGGCTCGCTCCATGAGGCGGTCCTGGCGAACGTGCGCGCGGCCGTGGCGCGGCTCAAAGCGAGCCCGCCGGTGATCGAAGAGGCCTCCGCCAGCGGGCGCGTGCTCGTCGTCGGTGCGGACTATCGCCTCGACACCGGCGAGGTCGTACCCATCACCTAACGAAACTCGCCGTAGCCTCGTGCCATCGCGGCCGCGAAGATTGGCAGCAACGCAAACAAGAAGAGTTCTGCGTACAAGAAGAGCCGGACGCGTCCGATATCCGGGCCGGATGCTTGGCCGCTTCGCTGCCATTTGATGTACTGGATCGTTGGGGGCACCGAGAGCAACGCAATGAGTGCGAACGTCGCTATTTTCGCCCAGAAAAATCCGTTATGCGAGTAATACGCCCAGCCTTTGGCGGCGAAGATCGCCCGCGAGAATCCCACCACGAGAATGGCGCCGGCGAGGGCTCCGTACCAGGCGTCGACGCGCGCGACTCGAGCAACGGTGTCGAGGCTCATATCGCGCCGCACGAGCACCAGCTCGACGGCCAGGACTCCGAAGAGTGCGAAAATAATGAGGTGGTGGCCGATGGCGAGCCAAAGATCAAGCATGACGGTGCCTCCGTCAGACGGAAATTGTGCGAGAATATTGCTAAGGCCTGCGCACTCGCAGTCCCGTTGTTTTTTGGAGGCGAAGTAGATGAGAGCTTCGGACCGTGGCCGCTGCATTTTCGGTATCTGCGTCGCCGCCGCATTGCTCGCGGGGTGCGGGGCGCCGCCGCCGACCGTATCGCCGGGCGAACTCGTGGCGTTGTGGATGGCGCCGGATGCGAACACGAAAGACCTGCTGTACGTCACGAGTGGGGCGGCGGTCGCGGTGTACTCATACCCGCAGGGCGAGTTGGAAGGGCAGCTGACGGGCTTCTTAGATGCCGTCGGCGAGTGCACCGACCCGAAGGGTAACGTCTATATTACCGACTACACGGCAGACGCCGTCTTCGAGTACGCGCACGGCGGCTCGCGGGCGATCCGAAAGTTATCGTTGCCGGGAAGCGGTGCCGTGGCTTGTGCGGTCGATCCGTCCAACGGCGACCTCGCCGTTACGAGCGTAGGCAACGCGAGCGGAATGGGCGCCAACGTCGCGATCTTCCGGAAAGCAAAGGGTAAGCCGAGAACCTACACGTATCGCGCGATACTCGGCTATGCATACTGCGCCTATGACAATGCCGGCAATCTCTTTGTAGACGGAACCCCGGCGCAAGGCTACGGCTACTACTACGAACTCGCCGAGCTTCCGCGCCTCGGCAACGCGCTCGAGCCCGTCACTCTCGACAACGGGATCAGCTGGGCGGCCGGCCTTCAATGGAATGGACGCTACCTCGCCGTCGGCCAGCCCGTCGACCCAAACATTTCGCGCTACACGATCAGCGCAGGGTACGGGACATTCGTTGGCTCGACGGAACTCTCAAGCGCCTACGACGCGACTCAGTTCGTCATTGCGGGCAGCAAAGCCATCGTTGTAAACTTGTACTACGTCGATCGGTACATTGCGAGGTGGGATGTGCTCGTTTTCGACTATTCGGCTGGAGGGTATCCGACGCAGGAGATATTGGACTCCGGCGTGCCCGTTAATAGCGTGGCGCTCAGCCGACGCCGCAAGTGATCGAGCGCATGGGTTCCAGCGGGTTGGCGTTTGGTTTAGCGCTTTTTACCGTAGCAGCGACGCTCGCGGCGACGCCGGCCCCAAGCCCGACACCGCCGCCACAGATTTATCACGTCGTGAGCCGGCCGTTGTGCAGCGAGCTTCGCGAGCGCATCAAGCCGGCCATCGGAATGATGATGGAGAACGACGCGACGATCAGAAAGAGTCCAAGTCTCTTTAAACAGTACAACGCCGCGGCACTCTACGGAAGCGATCCGGGAGCGGCGCAGAGCGGCCCCGGCGCGATGGATCCCGGGACGTCAAACGGATCGCAGCAGATGGCCTTGCTCGGACTCGAGAATCTGATCCGCCCGATTGCCAACAACATCATCGCGATTCAAACGGTGCTCGATAGCCCCGAGCTGCGCACGACGACCGGGCTCCAAGACGACGACAAGCGGCTGCAAGATATTCGTCAAAAACTGCTCAAGGCGCTGGCGTCGCAGAACGCGTCGCTGGATATCATTAGCGGCTTTGTCGATACGCAACAGATGGCGAATCTCCAGCACGCAGACGAAGGGTACATCGGCGAGATGAATCAGCCGGATACGCAGCGAGCGAGCTCGTCAACGCCTGCGCCGGATCCTCTTGCGTACGATCCAAACTATGCCGGCCTTCCGCCGAATCCGTACTCGATCGACCTCGCCACGGTTCCGGGACTCACGCTTGGTTATAATCCCGTCACCCGCCTGATCGAAGCCCTTGGCTGGACGATCGATCAGACCGCAACGCGCGAAAACGATGCCGCGATGGCCGTTATGTCGAGCGCCGGGCTCTGCGCCTCGGTCCCCCTGGCCTCTCCGTCGCCCTAATTTCCGCTTAACGCCTGGATAAGCTAACCATAAACTTTGTGCGTCATTGTCGGAAGATGCGAGCGACTGAGATTTCTCCCGTCGACGACCTCGATGACGATGACGATGACGATGACGATGACGACCGTCACGTACGGCGAGCGCCGCGGCCGCAAGCTTGGGCTTCATGTTGGAGCGGCACGAATCGGTCGTCGTGAACTCCAGCGCTTCCTCTGGAGTGAAGCGGGCGATGCCGGAGCCGGCGTCGCCGACGTCGCGCAGCACGCGCGCAACGTTGGTCACCAGCACGAAGGCCTCGGCTCGTAAGGCCGATGCGATTGCGCCCGCTGCGAGGTCGGCGTTAACGTTGTACGCGTGCTCTGCATTCTCGGCGATCGCCAGCGGCGCGACGACGGGGAGAAATCCCGCACGCAGAAGAGTCTGGATCAGTCGCGGCTCTACGGCGGCGACTTCACCGACGTAGCCGAGATCGGCGCCGCTCGCAACGCGCGCGGATCGCGCGATCAGCGTTCGCCCGTCGACGCCGCTCACGCCGGCGGCCGGAATCCCAAGCGCCAGCAACGCGCGGACGATTCGCTTGTTGATCGTGCCGCAGAGGACGGCCTCGGTGATTTCGAGCGCCGCAGCATCGGTGACGCGCAGGCCGTCCACGCGGGTCGTCATCACGCCGCGGGCCGCCAGCGCCGCGTCGATCTCCGGGCCGCCTCCGTGCACCAGAACGACCGGCTCCCCGGCCTGCCAGAGCGCCGCGACCTCGGCCAGGAGCGGGTCGGCCGCGCCCTCGCTGGCCATCTCGGCGGGGCCAGCCATGGCGTTGCCGCCGTATTTCACGACCGTCACCGTGGGGGTTGCATAATCATGCGTCATGTGTATAAATATACAGAACGTGTATGCGGTAGCGCCAGTCCCTTCGCTTCTTGGGTCGCTCAACGGCCGCCATCTGCTCCAGGTTTCTGATCTGTCGCCGGACGAGCTCGGGGCCCTGCTGCGGCTGGCACGCTTCCTTAAGGAGCGCGCCGGGCGCGAACAGAGCGGGCTGCTGAAGGATCGGACCGTTGCACTGCTCTTTGAGAAGCCTAGCCTGCGGACGCGCGTCTCCTTCGAGGTCGCGCTGACCCAACTCGGAGCGAAGGCGCTCTTTGCACAGGGTGCCGAGTTCGCGATCGGCACGCGGGAGACGCCCGAAGACGCGGCGCGCGTGCTCTCGCGCTATGTCGACGCCGTCGTCATCCGCACGCACGATCACGCGGGGCTCGAACGTTTTGCCGGCGCCGCCGGCGTGCCGGTGATCAATGCGCTCTCCGCCGAGTCGCATCCATGCCAGGCGATCGCCGACGTGCTCACGCTGGGCGAACGCTTTGGCGACGTCGCTGGCTTGCGCATTGCGTACGTGGGCGATGGCCGGAACAACGTCGCCGCGTCCCTTGCGCAGGCCGCGGTGATGCTGGGCGCGACGATTCACTTCGGCTCGCCGCCGACGCACCGGCCCTCGGAGAGCTTTCTCGGACAACTCGGGCGCCTCGGGAAACCGGCCGGTGGTAGTGCGCGCGCCTTCTCCAATCCCGTGCGCGCGGTGCGCGGCGCCGACGCCGTGTACACCGACGTGTGGACCTCGATGGGCGATGAGCGCTATCGCGAGCGCAACGACGCGATGCTGCGGCCGTATAGCGTTACCGAAGAACTGATGTCCTATGCCGCGCCGCACGCGGCCTTCATGCACTGCTTGCCCGCGCATCGGGGCGAAGAAGTGAGTGCCGGCGTGATAGACGGACCGCACAGCGTCGTCTTCGACCAAGCCGAGAACCGGATGCACTCGCAAAAGGCGTTGCTCGTCGCACTGCTTACCGAAAGCAAAGGATTTCCGATATGAAGGAGCGTCGTCAGCGTGCCATCTTGACCCTGGTGGCAACGCGCCCAATCCATTCGCAGGAAGAGCTGGTGAGTCTCCTGCAGCGGCAGGGTTTCGAAGTGACTCAAGCGACGGTCTCGCGTGACGTCAAGGAGCTTCGGCTGACCAAAGTGCCGATCAACACCGGGAACGGCGACGCCTTCAAGTACGTCCTTCCGAGCGCTGCGACCAACTACGCGAGCCGTCTGCACCGCGTGATGGCCGAGCTTTCGACGACGATCGCTTCGAGCGCCAACCTGATCGTGATTCACTCCGCGCCGGGAAGCGCGATGATGCTGGCGTCGGCGGTCGACGAAGCTGCGTGGCCCGAAGTGCTCGGCACGATCGGGGGCGACGACACGATCTTGATCGTCGTGCGCTCCGCCGAAGAGACCCCATACGTGAAGCAACGCTTTTTGGACTTGAAAGGACAGGCTGCCGCGTGAGCCGGATCGTGCTGGCGTACTCGGGAGGGCTCGATACTTCGGTTCTGCTCAAGAAGTTGATTCTCGAGGGCAATGAGGTCATCGCGATGACCGTCGACCTCGGCGAAAGCGATGCGATCGCGGGAACGGGCGCTCGCGCCGCCTTAGTGGCCGTGCGCGCCAAGGCGTTGGCGCTTGGCGCATGCGACGCGGTGCTGATCGACGCGCGCGAACGCTTCATCGCCGAATATGCCTTCGCCGCGCTGCGCGCCAACGCGCTTTATCAAGACGTCTATCCGCTCTCGGCGGCTCTCTCGCGTCCGCTCATCGCCGATCTGCTCGTGAAAACTGCCCACGAGTTCGGCGCAACGGTAGTGGCGCACGGCTGTACCGGCAAGGGAAACGATCAAGTGCGCATCGAGCTGGGTGTACGCGCTCTCGATCCCACGTTGGTCTGCCGTGCTCCGCTACGAGAGTCGCCGCTTTCCCGCCCCGACGCGATTGCCTTCGCCAGCGAGCACGGCGTACCGGTCTCGCACACCGCGGAGAAGCCATATTCCATCGATGCTAACCTTTGGGGACGCTCGATTGAAGCGGGTGTGCTGGAGGATCCCTGGAACGCGCCCCCCGAGAACGTGTATGCCTGGACGGCATCGCCGATGGCGGCCGCGCCGGCGCCTGAGGAGATCGTCGTTCGGTTTGAGGGCGGCGAGCCCAGCCTGAACGCAGGCGCGGGCGCCGCGATGGTCGCGCAGCTCAACGTCTTGGCCGGCAAGCACGCCATCGGGCGGATCGACTTGATCGAAGATCGTGTCGTTGGTTTGAAATCGCGCGAAGTCTACGAATGTCCGGCGGCGACGGTCTTGATCGGCGCGCATCGTGCGTTGGAACGCCTCGTGTTGACCCGCGACGAGCTGCGCTTTAAGGCACTGGCCGATCGCCGGTATGCCGAGCTGATCTACGACGGCTTATGGATGCAGCCGCTGCGCACGGCGCTGGACGCTTTCAACGCGACGTTTGCGCCGCGTGTGACCGGCGAGGTGCGCCTGCGGCTTCATTGCGGGAACGCCACCGTCACCGGACTGCGTTCGCCCAACGGACTCTATCGCGAACAGCTGGCGACCTACGGCATGCACGACACCTTCGACCACCAAGCGGCCGACGGATTCATCGCGCTGCAAGCCTTGCCGCTGGAAGCCTACGCCGCCTCGCAGCGTTCACCCGTCGGTGTCTGAGTGAGCGCGCTGCAGTGGGGCGGCCGGTTCGGCGCGGCGCCCGACGCGCAACTGCTGGCGTTCGGCACGTCGATCGAAGAGGATCTCGTTTTGGCGCCCTTCGACGTCGAGTGTTCGCTCGGGCACGTCGAAGCGCTGCGCGGCGGAAAGATCGTGAGCGAGGCCGATGCAGCCGAGCTGGCGAGCGCGCTGGCCGCGGTCGGCGTGGAGATCGGCGACGGCGGCTTCGGAAACTACGCGCGCGCGCAACCCTTCGAGGACGTGCACGGCGCCATCGACGCGCGCGTTCGCGAGATCGCCGGCGTCGCGGGCGAATCGTTGCACGCCGGGCGCAGCCGCAACGATCAAGTCGCAACGACGCTCTTGCTCTATGCCGCCGACCGCGCGCTAGCCGGCGCCAAGCGCGCCCACGACATCGCCGGAGCTTTGGTCGCGCGAGCCCAGGAAGAGCTAGAGCGCGAGACCGTCGTCGCGGGTTGCACGCACCGTCAGCCTGCGCAACCGGTGCTGCTCGCATTCTTGCTCGTGGCGTGGAGCGAGCCGTTCGTGCGCGCGGTCTGGCGATTTGCGGCCGTGGTGCGCGCCGCGCGCGCGTCGTCTCCGCTCGGAAGCGCCGCGTTGGCCGGTTCGAGCTTGGCGCTGGACCGCACAGCGGCGGCGCGCGTGCTGGGCTTTACGCGGCCGTCGCGCAACGCGCTCGACGCCATCGGCAATCGGGACGTCGCGCTCGATCTGGCGCACGCGTTCGTTCGGGTGCTTACCGATGCGTCGCGCATCGCAGAAGAGCTGATCGCATGGTCGGCGCCAGCCTACGGGTACGTCCTGCTGGGCGATGCCGCCTCGACCGGCTCGAGCTTGATGCCGCAGAAACGCAATCCCGATCCCTTCGAGTTGGTGCGGGCGCACGCGGCGAGGTCGATCGGCGCGTATGCCGGCGCGCTGGGGACCCTCTGCGGCCTCGCGCCGTCGTATCAGCGGGATTTGCAAGAGACGAAGGGCGCCGCGATCGCGATTGCGGAAGACGGTCTTGCGACCTTGAACGCCTTCGAGCGAGGCTGGGCGGCCGTTTCCTTCGATCGCGAACGCATGCTGCAAGCCGCCGCTGCCGGCTTTACCGTCGCAACCGACGTTGCCGATGCGTTGATTGCCAAGGGCGTGACGGCCCGTGCAGCGCACGCGCTCGTCGGCGCGGCGGTGGCACAGGCGGAGGCCGACGGGCGCGCGCTCGATGCGCGCGATCTCGCGCAGCTCGCCGCAACAGCGGGGATCGAATCGCTGCAAGCGCCGCTGGATGCTCGCACCTCCGTCGGCGCCAAGCAGACGCTCGGGTCAACGTCGCCCGACGACGTGCGCTCGCAGATCGAGGGTGTGCGCGCCGAACTCGCAAGCCTGGAACGGCAGTTCGCGTGACGCGCGTTCACGTCACCGGGGCGGCCGGCTATGCGGCAGCCGAAGCGATCCGTCTGCTGCACGCGCATCCGTTCGTCGAAGTCGGCGTGCTGGAAAGCCGCAGTCTCGCCGGAGAAGAAGCGGCCGATCATTTTCCGCTCTTGCGAAACACGTCGTACCGCTTTGACCCGCCGGGCAGCGTCGCCGCGGCGGTGCGTTCGGGCGACGTGGTGATTACCGCGGGAGACGCACAGGAGTCGCGCGCGAACGTTCCCGCTTTACTCGCGCAAGACGCGCGCGCGATCGATCTGTCGGCAGCGTTCCGCAGCGACGACGGCGTGGCGTACGGACTGTGTGAGTGGCACCGCGACGTGATTGCGGGCGCGCAACTGGTCGCCAACCCCGGGTGCTACCCGACGGCCACGCTCCTCGCGCTGCTGCCGTTAGCCTCGATCGGCGTGCCGCGCCAGATCGTCGTGGATGCAAAGAGCGGCATCACCGGTGCCGGACGGACGCCGCAGACCGGCTCGCTCTTCGCCGAAGTGAGCGGCGAGATTCGTGCCTATGGGTTGACCGGCCATCGCCATCAAACGGAGATCGAGCGCCATCTGCGGGCGGGCGGCATCGGCGCACCGGTGACCTTTACGCCGCACGTCGTGCCGATCTCGCGCGGGATGCTGGCCGACGCCTACGCGATCTTCGACGATCCGATCGACGTCGGCGCCGTTGACGCAGCCTTCCAGCGCGCCTATGCGAGCGGTCCGTTCGTGCGGGTGCTCGCCGGCGGCCGCGTGCCAAGCGTGGCGGCGGTCGCGGGAACCAACGACGCGGAGATTCACGTGGATGTCGCGGGACCGGTCGTGCGAGTAATTTGCGCGCTCGACAATCTCGGCAAGGGCGCCGCCGGGCAGGCGGTGCAGAATCTGAACCTCATGCTTGGATTTCCCGAAGAGAGTGGACTGAGTGATCGCGTCGCCGTCGTTTGAGCTGATTGCCCTGCGCGGCGGCCTGGGCGCCGTTCCAGGCGTGCGCGTAGCGGGAGTCCATGCGGGCATTAAGCCGCGCAAACGCGATCTGGCGCTCGTCGTTTTCGACACGCCGCAGAGCTGTGCGTCCCTCGTGACGACCAACGAAATCAAGGCGGCGCCGCTGCTGGTCAGCGCGGCGCACTTACGCGAGTCGTCGACGATGCGCGCGGTCGTCTGCAACTCGGGCTGCGCCAACGCATGCACCGGCGAGCGGGGAGAGCGCGATGCGCGCGCCACCGCGCGACAAGCTGCGACGCTGCTCGACCTCAGCGCCTCACAAGTAATCGTTGCCTCGACCGGCGTGATCGGCGTGGCACTGGCCGTCGATCGCGTCCAGCGCGGCTTGGAGCGCGCGGTCGCACAGCTCGACTCCGGTGCGAAGGCGGCCTTCGATGCGGCCGAAGCGATCATGACGACCGATCGCGTGCCGAAACTCTGTGCCTATGCCTTTTATCATGAGGATCGCAAGTACGTCGTCGGCGGAATCGCCAAAGGCTCGGGCATGATCGCGCCAAACATGGCGACGATGCTGGCCTTCATCGCGACGGATTTTCCACTCTCGAACGACGCCCTGGCCGGCGCGCTGCGCGGCGCCAACGAAGACAGCTTCAACATGATCTCAGTCGACGGCGACATGTCGACCAACGATGCGGTCTACGCCTTCGCCCCCGTCATCCCGAGCTTGTCGAAGGACGATCGCGCCGAAACCCCCGCAATTTTCGCAGGCGCGCTGCGCGCGGTCTGCCTCGATTTGGCGAAGGCGATGGTCGCCGACGGCGAAGGCGCGACCAAGACGCTCGAAGTGAACGTGACGCAAGCGCGCGACGTCGCGCAGGCGCGGACCATCGCACGCGCGATCATCAACAGTAACCTCGTGAAGACCGCACTCTACGGCGAGGATCCGAACTGGGGACGCATCATCGCGGCGGCGGGCGCGGCGCGCGCGCACCTCGACCCCGAGCGCTGGTCGCTCTTTGCGAACGGAAAACCGTGGGTCGGCGTCGGCGGCATCGAGCTGCTCTCGGAGGCCGAGGCGCATCGCGAGCTGGAGCCCCAAACGATTTCAGTGGAATTGCGCCTGGGCATTGGCGAGGCGCAAGCGACGGGCTGGGGCTGCGACCTGTCGCGCGACTACGTGCGCATCAACGCCAACTACCGCACGTGACGCTGCTCGACACCTACAAGCGCGCGCCGGTTACGATCGTCGCGGGCGAGGGTTGCGAGCTGATCGACGACCGTGGGCGCCGGTACCTCGACTGCATCGGTGGCATCGCGGTCTGCGCGCTGGGCCACGCGCACCCGGCGATCGCGCAAGCGGTTGCGGCGCAGGCGCAACGGCTGGTGCACGCCAGCAATCTCTACCATCACCAGCCATCCGAGCAACTCGCATCCGAATTGGTGGCGCGCTCGGGGATGAGCGCGGTGTTTTTCTGTAACTCCGGTACCGAGGCCAACGAAGCGGCGATCAAGCTCGCGCGTAAATGGGCCTACCGCCGCGGTGAATCCGGCCGGCGCACAGTTCTAGCCTGCACCGGTTCGTTCCACGGGCGCACGTTCGGCGCGCTCGCCGCGACGGATAACGCGGCATACCGCGAGGGCTTTGAGCCGCTGCCGGCCGGGTTTGCGTTTACCGCCTTCAACGACGTCGGCGCTCTGGAGGCCGCGATCACTCCAGAGGTGGCGGCATTCATCGTCGAGCCTGTCCAGGGCGAGAGCGGGGTGCACGCCGCCACGCCGGAGTTCTTGGAGAATGCGCGGCGGCTGTGCGACGAGCGCGGCGCCCTGCTGATCTTCGACGAGGTGCAGTGCGGGATGGGGCGGACCGGATGTCTGTTCGCCTTTGAGGCGGCCGGCGTGCGCCCAGATATCGTGACGCTGGCCAAGGCGCTGGCCAACGGCCTGCCGATCGGGGCGATGCTCGCAAACCAACGGGCCGCCGGTGGATTCGCGCCCGGGGACCACGGCTCGACCTTCGGCGGGTCACCGGTTCCGTGTGCCGCGGCCCTGGCGCACTTTCACGTTCGCGACGAGCTGGATTTGGACGCCCGGGTCCGGGCGCGCTCGGCCCAGTTTTTCGCGGCCCTTTCCGAACTAGCGCGTTCCCGGCCCGATATTCTGGGCGAGCCGCGCGGACGTGGGCTCCTCATCGGCCTCACCGTGCAGGTGCCCCATGAAGCCGGGGTTCTCGTCGCCGCCGCGCGAGAGTACGGTCTCCTGGTCGGAAGCGCCGGTGGCAATACCGTACGGCTGGCCCCGCCCCTGATCATCTCCGAGGACGAGGTCGTGCGTGCCGTCTCGTTGCTCGGCGGCTCCCTACAGCAAATTTAACTGATTTGGCTCAGGATAAACTCAGGGGCATCGGGGAAAATGGTTTGAGTCGAGTCGATACGTGGTAACCATTTAGGCGTAAGTGAAAGGCACAGTCCATTGCACTAGCTTACGGAAACGCAAGAACAATCGAGGCCCGCTAACTGCGGGCCTCGATTGTTCTTGAGGTCCTTCGACGTCGCTCAGGATGACAATGTGGGATAAAGAAAGACCAGCATCGATGAGAAGGCTGGTCTTGAAAATGTCCCTGTCGCTCAATAACTTTGCGTGCGGGTACCGCCTGTTGGTGCATCCGGTGGCTTTGCGAAAGGGCAGGCTGATCTTCTCGGCGTTCCCGAGTCCGTTTGGTCTGCGGGTCGTCGACGCAACGCAGTTCGACGGACCCGTCGCGCTGGTTTACCGCCCGGCGTAGAGGTCGCCGGCGGCTAAAGAGACAAGGTTCGCGCGTGCACGATGTAACCGAATCGCTACGGCTACCGTCGCCGGCGCCGCGCCCACAGTCGCTTGCGTTTGACGGTGACAAACTCTGGATGGGATCGGTAGAGACGAATCGCATCTACGCCCTCGATCCGCGCCAATGGACGGTTATCGAAGAAGAGAAGACGCCGGGCAAGCCGTGGGGCATGACGGTCGTCGGCGACGAGATCCGCGTGATCTGCGGCGAAGGCGACGACGATAACCGGATCATTCGTCGCTTCGTTCCGGGGCACGGCTTCAAAACGCAAAACGCGCTCGAGTGCCCGGATGGAACCGGTTCGCAGTTGAGTTACGACGGTACGTGGCTCTATGTCAGCCAGTGGTACAATCGCCGGATTCTCGGCCTCGACGAACAGGGCAACGTCGTGCGACGGATCGATCTGCCGCGCGGAGTTTGCGGCCAATGTTTCGTCGACGGCAACTTCTTCGTCGTGACGAACGACGACGAAGAGAGCAACGACTACTTTCTCGGCAAAATCGGCGGCGACGGTACCGGCGACTTTACGGACCTCGCTCGCATTCCGTTTGCGGCTCGCGCGCTTGCCTTCGACGGTACGCGCTTTTGGACGAACCATCGCGAAGCCAACGAAATCGTCGCTTTTGAAGCGTAAGTGACAGTCATGCGGTTGTTCGTGGCGATCGAGCCCCACAGGTGAAGAGCACGTGCTCTACCGATTCAAGGCCGGTAACGACGGCGCCCATCCCTACGCCGGGCTGATCGCGGTCGGCGCTTCGCTCTACGGGACGACGTATCAGGGCGGCACCAGCGGCGCGGGGACCGTCTTTTCGGTAAGCACGGCCGGTGTCGAGCACGTGTTGTACAGTTTCAAGGGCGGAAATGACGGTCAATATCCGTATGGCCGGCTACTCGACGTGAAGGGCACGCTCTACGGCACGGCCTACACGGGCGGTGGCGGCTACGGGTGGGGCGTCGTCTTTAAAGTCACCACGACCGGCGACGAGCACGTCGTCTATAGTTTTAAAGCCGGCAAGGATGGCGCGCACCCCTACGATGGTTTGATCGCCGTGAACGGTATGATGTACGGAACCACCTATCAAGGCGGCACGAGTGGCGACGGCACCGTCTTTCGAGTGAGCCCATCGGGCGACGAAAAGGTCATCTACAGTTTCAAAGGCGGTTCGGACGGTCAATATCCGTACTCGCGATTACTGCTCTACAAAGGCGAGCTGTACGGGACGACGTATGCCGGCGGTGTGTCATATGGCTGGGGCACCGTCTTTAAAGTGACGACGGCCGGCCGGGAGGACGTGTTGTACCGCTTCAAAGCCAACGCCGACGGCGCCCATCCATACTTTGCGGGGCTTATCGAGCAAGGCGGCCTGCTCTACGGCACGACGTATCAAGGTGGAGCGAAAGGCGCGGGAACGGTTTTTTCGGAGAATCCCTCGGGCGGCGCAGACCACGTGGTTTACAGCTTCAAAGCGGGTACCGACGGTGAGTATCCATACGCCGGTGTGATCGCGCTCAACGGTGCGGTGTATGGTGCGACCTACCAGGGCGGTGCAAGCAACGCTGGAACGGTTTTTAAGGTCTCACTCTAATCGGGCTAATAGTGAAGCCAGACGTTCAAAGTGTACACGGTATTGCGGGCGCTCGAGGATTCATTAACGGAGTCCACGTGGTGCGCGTTCAAAATGAAGTACGAGCCGTCGTGACCCTTCTCGATCAGAATTTGTGACCACAGCGTGGCGTGCTTGCAGAAAGCCGCACACGAGTAGTTGATTCTTTGAATTCGAATTGCCGGCTGTAGGCCCGACGGAACCTTGATATCCCCCGGTAAGGTGAAGTTATGCT